>NZ_FZMO01000110.1 GCF_900197875.1 Frankia canadensis
CAGAGCCGGAGCCGGAGCCGGGGTCGGGGCCGGGGCCGAGGCCGAGGTCCCGGAAACGGTCCAGGTGATCGTGACCTCTCCGTTGCCGCCGTTGATGGTGCCGGCGTTGACTCCGGTCGTCAGGGTCGGGTTCACGATGCTCGACGCGGCGAACGAGCTACCACCGGCGCCTCCGCCGCCGGCGCCTCCGTAGCCGCCGAAGGTGCCGCCGCCGCCGGAGCCGCCACCACCGCCGAAGTAGCCACCGCCCGCACCGCCGCCGGCACCACCACCGGAGGTGGTCGCGGTCGGGTCCGAGCACGCGGGGGTGTACGTGCCGTTGCAGGGCTTGTTTCCGGCCCCGCCGGTCCCGCCGGCTCCGGAGATGCCGTCAGTACCGTCGCCGCCGCAGCGCGGATCGGTCAGCGGGTCGCTAGGCGCGGGGTTTCCCGCGCCATGACGGCATGCGTTCAGCCCACCGGTGCCTCCGGCGCTCTGGGTGCCGGCCTTGCCCGGGAGTCCGGCGTTGCCACCGTCCACGGTCGCCCCGGCGTCGGTGCCGGCGTCGCCCCCGGCCCCACCGAGCGCGTTGCCCTGACCGCCGATACCACCGCCGCCACCGCCGCCACCGGCGACCAGCACCCGGGTGGAGAGGCCACAGGCGAGCGTGACACACCCCGTCGTCGTGGTGCGTACGTCGGAGGCACCGCCGCCACCGGAGCCGTTACCACCGTTGTGTGCGGTTCCGCCGTTCGCACCGGAGGCATCACCGGACCCACCGAACCCGCCGAGTGCTCCCGATCCGCCGGACGGGCCGTTACTCATCCCGCCCGAGCGTGACGCCGCAGTGCCATCGGCGCCTCTGCCTGCCACGTCGACCTGCAGGACCTGTCCGCCGGTCAGACCCGTCAGCGTCCCCGTTGCCTGGCCACCGCTGCCGCCGGGACGTCCGGTGAGGTCCCCCGCGGGAGACGGGTGCGCGGCGTCACCAGCGATGTAGTAGTGCCCACCCTGGGCGCCGGTCACCGTGATCTCGACCGAGCTCACACCCGCGGGCACGGTGAAGGTGTCCGATCCGACCGAGTCATAGGTGCAGCTCATGGTCGTCGTGCCGGTCTGCGCACCGGTCTTCCCGCACACCGGCCCGGCTGCCACGGCCGGCGCCGGGGCGATCGCGATTCCCACCGGCCGTTCACCGACGGAAATCGGGGTTCCGGTGATGCCCGTGGCCACGTCGATCGGCGTCACCGAGTTGCTGTCGCGGTTGACCGCGTAGGCCGCCACGCCGTCCGGTGTCACCGCGATGGCGAACGGCTCGACACCTCCCGTCGAGATGGTGGCGCGAGGCGTGTTGGTGGCCACGTCGATCGGCGTCACGACGGCCTCGCGCTCATTGGTGACGTACAGGGTCTTGCCGTCGGGAGTCATCGCGATGCCGACGGGGCGGTCGCTCACCGGAATGGGTTTCTCGGCAGTGTTGGTGGCCACGTCGATCGGCGTCACCGTGGAACTGCCCGCATTGGCGTTGTCGACGACGTACACGGTCTTGCCGTCCGGCGTGATCGCGAGCCACTGCGGGTTGTTCCCGGCGGGGATCGGCGTGCCGGGGGTGTTGGTGGCCACGTCGATCGGCGTCACCGTGTTGCTCGCGGCATTGCCGACGTAGGCGGTCTTGCCGTCCGGCGTGATCACGACGCCGTGCGCGTCGGCACCTACCGGGATCCGGGCGCCGGGAGTGCCCGTGGCCAGGTCTATCGGCGTCACGTCATTGCTGGCGTTGTCCACGACGTAGGCGGTCTTGCCGTTGGGAGTCACCGCGACTCCGAACGGGAACTGGCCGACCGGGATCGGCGTGCCGGGAGTGTTGGTGGCCACGTCGATCGGCGTCACGGTGTTGTCGGCCCGGTTCGTCACATAGAGCGTCTTGCCGTCAGGCGTGACGGTGATCCCTCGGGGGCTGTTTCCGACCTTGATCGGGGTGCCAGCCGTATTGGTGGTGACGTCGATCGGCGTCACCGTGTTACCGGTGTTGTTGATGACGTAAGCCGTGGCCGCGGCCGGTTTCGCGCCCGGGCCCTGCGTCGGTCCCGAGGTCGGGGTCGACGTCGCAGTCGAGGTCGGAGTCGACGTCGGGGACGCGGAGGGACTGGTCGACGGCGTCGGGCTGGGCGACGCGGAGGTACCCCAGGAGATGGTGACCTGACCGTTCCCGGTGTTGATGGTCCCGGTGTTGACACCAGCGGTCAGAACGGCAGAGGTCACCGCGGCGGACGTGAAGGAGCTGCCGCCGCCGCCACCGGCCCCTGCGCCGCCGCCACCGATGCTGGTGCCACCGCCGCCCGAGGCGCCGCCGCCACCGAAGTAGCCGCCACCGCCGCCGCCACCAGCGCCACCGCCAGACTGCGTGTCATCGGGGTTGCGGCAGGGCGGGTTGTGCTCACCCAGGCAGGCCTGGTTTCCCACGCCGCCGACGCCGCCCGTGCCCGCGGCGCCGGCGGTGCCATCACCGCCGAAACGCGGATCGTCGGGATCGGGGGGAGGCGGTGTCGCGTGCCGTCCGGGGTTGAGGCCCGCGATCCCGCCCACGGCCTGGCTGCCGCCACCGCCAGGCGCCCCCGGGTGGCCGCCGTCGACGATGGAACCACCGGCATCGCCGGCAGCTCCGCCACCCGCGCCACCCGCGCCAGGAAGCGCGTAGCCCTGGCCTCCGGTGCCGCCACCGCCGCCGCCGCCCGCGCCGACCAGCGCCCGGTCGGACAGGGTGCACTTCAATGCCGCGCAACCCGCGGTAGCGATCCGTACGTCGGAGGAACCGCCGCCACCGGAGCCGTTGCCACCGTTGTTACTCGCGGTCCCGCCATCGGCCCCGCCGGCGTCTCCCTTGCCGCCGGCCACACCGCCGTTGGAGCCGCCGAACCCGCCCACGGCACCCTGCCCGCCGGACGGCCCGTTGTTCTTTCCGCCCGAGCGGCTGGCCGCAGTGCCGTCGGCGCCCTTACCGGCGACATCGACCTGCAGCACCCGGCCTGATGGCAGGCCCGTTATCGTGCCGGACGCCTGGCCGCCGCCCCCACCGGGACGGCCGGTTATGTCTCCTACCGGCGAGCCGCCGTGAGCGGCGTCACCGGCAAGAAAATAGTGGCCGCCCTGGGCGCCGACCACCGTGATCTGAACCCACCGTGCACCCGCGGGAGTCGTGAAGGTGTCCGACCCGACCGTGTTGTAGGTGCACGTCGTCCCGCTGAGGACGCCCGATTTCCCACATGGCGAAGGGCCGGACGGCTCGCAGCCGGTCAATCCCAGACTCACCGCCATGCCCAGCGCCGAAGCAGACCATGCGACGATATGGCGACGTCGCAGGATGCTGCGCCTCCGTTGACCGCGTGTTCGCGATCCAAACAAACCTACCAAGACCAGGCACCCTCTTAGCTATGCACCCTGAAATCGAAGTTCCAGGGATCCCAAATTTTTCTGCGTCCATCGATGGACGCCACCGACTCTCTCGGGCACGCGGAGAGATCACCTCGAACCGAGATACCAATCACCTGGGTTCGAGGTGTGGATTGTCCGGCCAGGCTGGTGAGGCCCTGCCCTGTATGCGCGATCATCGAGGCAGGTCGAACACGCCGGCCGGGCTGTCGCAGGCCGGCGGTCGAGGATCAGGTCGAGATGAAAGGATTACGTGGGACCGCGAGTTCTGGGTGTCCTCAGACGCCGTCGTTGACGCACAGCGCCCAAGCGTCGGAGTAGGTGCTCGGTGAGCTCATACCCCCGGTGTGGGTGAAGGCCGTCCAGTAGGCCGCCGTGGTGGTCCCGTTGCTCACCGGATTACCGCTCGAGTCACTCGGGTAGCTTCCGTTCAGATGGTCGCCGCCGGAGCCAGGTCCGGTGAAGTCGGTCGTGGTCACGCTGCCCCCGCTGATAGCAGCGCCCCCGCTGATCAGCTTTCCGTCCCCACTGGGGCAGTTGACCGTCACCTTCTGGCCCGTGCCACCCGTGGTCGGACCGCTCGCCTCGCTGTAGTGCACCTTCACCGTCACGCCACTGATATTGATGCTGTTTCCGCTGCAGATCGCGTAGACGTAGGTCTCGTTGGTGCTGTTGGTGGCGTTCGCCCACCCGACGGCGGTCCAGGAGTCGGGATTGGTCTCCCCATCGGCCGCGGCCTTCTGACCGAAGTCATGCGCGGAGTTGTTGAAGGTGGGAAAACTTGCGATCGTCTTGAAGTCGCCGGCACTGGCCGGGGTGGCACGCATACCGCCGCCGAGCAGGATCGTGTTCGACGGGCAGGTGGCGGTCACCCGACCCACCGTTGTCGCCGTGGTGGGTGCGTTGACCTTGTTCATGACCACCTGGGTGTGATTGATCAGGTTGCTGGTGAAGCACACCGCGTAAGGGGTCGTGGAGAAGGAGCTGTCAGCCTGGCCGCCGCTTCCACCGATCCCGAGCCAGTGGGTCACGTCCGTACCGACGACACCGGTGGTACCGGTGTACTCGGAGGTGCCGTCGGAGCTGGGCGAGGAACCCATCACGTGGTTGCCGTTGCCGGTGCCGGTGGCCTGGTTGATCCCACCACCGGAGATCAGACCGCTGCTGCAGTCCGCGTGGGTCGAGATCTCGGAGTTCGCGGTCGAGGGACCACTGGTGGCGCCAGGTGTTTTCACCGTGACAGCCACGGTGTTGGCAAAGGCGGCGGCCGGGAAGGCCACGGCCAGCGCGGCGCCCAGGACAAGGACTGTTCCCGTTGTGCGCGTGCGTACAGACAGATGTGCTCTCACGTCAACCTTTGCGTAGGGGGCGCGATGTGGGCAGGACCGCCACATTCACACCGGAAGAACAATTTCCGAGGTAGAGGCGCAGGTTGTGCGACGCTGCACAAGGTCCGCAGATGCGGCGGCATCGAGGGAAAACATCCGCATCCACGTCGAACTTCTAGTCTCCTTGCCGCTCCGTGTCAAGATGACTCAAGAGTCCGGATGATTTTTGATCTCGCTGCCGAGCTGGCCCATAGTCGGTGACCGGTCTGGACCTCAGCCCTCGGGCCTGCGGACAGCAGTGCTCGACCACCGGCGGCTCGGACACTCAATCCCATCGCAGGCAGAACCGGTGCAGCCCCAGGCGCGGCCGCCTGTGGGGACCGATGCGGGCGTGGCGGGCGGACCTGTCCAGTGGCGATTACCGTGTCTTTTGTCGTTGTCGGAGTGACTTTTCGCTTGGGTTTTTATGGGTGGCATGTGTGAGAGTTGATCGCAGTGGATCTACCGGTGGGCCATTCGGTCCGTACCTCGGGTTCGGACAACCCGCAGCTCACCGGTGTGCCGGCAGGGGCCCGGGTATGTGGACGTCCCGGGTCTGGCCCGCAGCGGTCGCGCCGCCCTCGATCTCCCAACATCACAGGGTCCCCCGCCCTGCGCACCAGCAGGCTCGATAAACGCGGCAAACAGTCGCACGCCGACACGGCGGCGGCGGTCGCCGGCATCGGCGGCCATCCATCGCATCCGCCGGCCAGCCCCGCCCCAGGGCGACGCCTGTCTGATCATCGTGCCGGTCCCGCCCACCTCACAGGAGCGACCCAGATCGGCACGCCCAGCCGCAGCCCGAGCTGGAAGACGTTGCCGAAGCGGCGCCTCCGGTGGCCTACCGGCCAGTCCAGGCGGGTGGGCGCATCTCCAGGAAGGCGCGGACGCCCTCGGCGGCGTCGGCGGAGTCGCGGATCGCGTCGAGGGCGCCGGCGGTGGCCTGCCAGCCGGCGGCGTCGGCGGCCGCGAGGCAGGCCCGCACGGCGCTCGGCGCGTTGCGACAGATCCGCTCGGCCGGCACGAGGGCGGCCTCCAGTGCCCGGCCGGGTTCGGCGAGCACGTTGACGAGGCCCGCCTCGTAGGCGCGCCGGGCGTCGAAGGGATCGCCGACGAGGATGAGCTCGCGGGCCAGGTTCAGCGGCAGTGTGCCCGCGGGCCGCGAAACAGCGCGCCACAGGTGGGGACGACGCCAATCGTCACCTCCGGCAGGCCGAACCTGGCGTCGGCGCCCGCCACGACGAGGTCACAGGCCAGCACGATCTCCAGGCCGCCACCGAGCGCGGGGCCCTCGACCGCGGCGATGAGCGGCGTGCGGCGATGAGCGGCGTGCGGCGATGCCGGCGGACCACGCCGTACTCCCCGCACCGCTCGGTGACGTTGTCGCCGCCGGCGGTCAGGTCGCTGCCGGCGCAGAACACCGTCGGGGTGCCGGTGAGCACGCCGACCCAGAGGTCGTCGTCGTCGAGCAGGTTCAGCGCGGCGTCGTCGTCCCCCCGGCCGGCGTCCGCCATCCGTCAGCGCCCGTCCGCGCGCGGCCCGACCCCGGCCGGGCGCCGGCCGAGCCGGGCCGCGAGCTCGACCACCGACCGCTTCGCCGCGTCGAGCTGCCCCCGGGCCTCGTCACGCAGCTCCGCCAGCGCCGGGATCCGCGAGGCGAGCGTCCCGTCCGTGGTCACGACCGTCACCTCCATGCCGCACGAACGCCCCAGCACCAGCTCGATCGGCGGCACGCTGTGGTCCCAGCCCTCCGTGGGGCTGCCGGATCCGTACGTCGCCCCGCGCGCGCTGACGATCACCACCGGCCGGCCGGCGAGCGGCCTTTCGGCACTGTCGAACGGCGCGGTGACGCCGAGGACGTGCACCTGGTCGAGCCAGGCCTTCAACGTCGAGGGCAGCGACCAGTTGTACATCGGCGCGCCGACGAGCAGCACGTCCGCCGCGAGCAGCTCCGCCAGCAGGGCGTCCTGCGCGGCCGCCGCGGCGGGGTCGGGGATCTCGCCCGGCCGGCGCAGCCGGGGCGCCCAGTGCAGCGCGGGGTGGTTCAGATGCGGCGGCGGATCGGCGTGCAGATCACGGTAGGTGACCGTGTGGGCGGCGCTGAGCCCGCGCCAGGTGTCGGCGAAGGTCCGGGTCAGCGCCCGCGTGGTCGACTCCCCCACGTCGGCGGACGAGTCGAGGTGCAGCAGTCCGGGCATACGCGCTCCTTGCACGGAACAGGGGCACGAGGCACGGAACAGCGGACACGGGCCGCCACGCGGCCCCGTACTCACGGCCGAGGCAGCGCCGACTCTACGCCACGTCGCGCCGCCCGGACGGTGGGACGACGGCGCCTGTCCGCATCCACGACCTTGACGCCATACGTGGCGGCTATCACAGTGTGGGCGAATAACAGAAAGTTCATTCGAATATTCGAACAATCCGCGACGCAGGCCACCCTCGGTGGACGGGGGTGCCCGTCTCATCGACATGGCACGGCCATCGAGGAGAAGACATGAGCGTGACGACCAGGCCCGCGCCCCCGGCTGGACGGCCATCGCCCGACCAGGTGGTCGACTTATGGCTGGCGAGGTTCGCCGCCGCGATGACCACTCCCGCGGCGCCGGGCCTGCGCGACCTGATCGCCCCCAACGGCTGGTGGCGCGACTTCGTCGGCCTCGACTGGCAGCTGGCCAGCTACCACACCCCCGAGGCCATCACGCGCTTCGTCGCGAGGGCACCGCAGTTCCCGTTCCTCTCCGTCCGCCGGACCGACGGCGTCGGCGATATCCACGTCGACACCGGCGAGGCGAGCTGGGTCGAGTGCTTCCTCACCTGGACGACGGCGACCGGCGAGGGGTCCGCACACGTCCGACTGGTGCGACAGCCCGACGGCGAGTACCGGGCCTGGACCGTACTGACGTCGCTGGACAGCCTCCGGGATCGCCCGCCGGCGACCCGGCATCGCCGCCCGCGCCCGTCCCGGGACGGCGCGCTCGCGCCGTGGCACCTCCGCCACGCCGCCCGGTCGGCCTTCGACCGACCCGATCCACAGGTCCTTGTCGTGGGCGCGGGTGGCAGCGGCCTCGCCGTGGGAGCACACCTGGAGGCCATGGGCATCGACACGCTGCTCGTCGAGAGGAACGACCGGATCGGCGACAACTGGCGCTCCCGTTACGAAGCCCTGGTCCTGCACTCCCCGGTGCACTCCGACCATCTGCCGTTCATGCCGTTCCCGTCGACCTGGCCGGTGTACCCGCCGAAGGCGAAGTACGCGGACTGGCTCGAGGCGTTCGGCCGGGCGATGGACCTCGGTGTGTGGACCGGTTCGGAGGTCGTCCACGCCCGGCTCGACCAGGCCGCCGGCATGTGGACGGTCCGGGTCATCACCCCCGAGGGCGAGCGGGTGCTGCGTCCCGAGCAGCTCGTCGTCGCCACCGGTTTCTCGGGCCACCCGGTCACGCCCGACGTCCCCGGCCTCGACCGGTTCCCAGGCACGACCATGCACTCACACCACTACCGGTCCGCCGCGGGGATGGCGGGCCGGCGGGCCGTGGTCGTGGGCGCCGGCACCAGCGCCCATGACATCGCCGAGGACCTCTGCCACGCCGGCGCCGACGTCACGATGATCCAGCGCACGGGCACCTACGTCATGAGCCGGGAGAACGGCAACAGCATCCTGTACGAGCCGCAGTTCCACGAGGACGCGCTGCCCCTCGAGTACACCGACCTGCGCGCCCTGTCGTTCCCCTGGCCGCTGGCCATGCAGCTCGCGCCCGCGCAGACCGCCCGCATCGCCGAGCTGGACCGGGACCTGCTCGACGGCCTGCGCGCCGCCGGTTTCGCGCTCGTCATGGGCGATCCGGACATCGGCCCGCAGGGCGGCCTGTTCTCGCTCGGGATCCGCCCGGGCGGCGCCGGCGGGTACTACGTCGACGCGGGCGCCTCACAGCTGATCATCGACGGTCGGATCAGGGTGCACTCGGGCGCCGGGCTGGTCGGCTACAGCGAGACCGGCGTCCTGCTCAGCGACGGCGCCGAATATCCGGCGGACCTGGTCGTGCTGGCGACGGGGTACGTCAGCCTGCGCGAGGGGTCACGGTTCTACCTCGGCGACGAGATCGTCGATCAGACCGACTCGCTCGGCGGCCTCGATCACCGCAATGAGCGGGGCCTGCAGTGGCAGCCCTCCGGCTTCCCGCAGCTCTGGTACACCGGCGGCGGTCTCATCGAGGTCCGTCCGTACTCGAAGTACGTGGCGCTGCAGGTCGCCGCGGATATCGACGGGACCAACGGCCGCAAGGCGGAAGCACGATGACCAGTGATTCCTTCCGCGCCATGGCCGACCGGATCCGCAACTGGGGCCGGTGGGGCGAGGACGACGAGCTCGGCACCCTCAACCTGATCACCGCCGACAAGGTGCGGCAGGCGGCCGCACTCGTGACCGAGGGAAAGGTCTTCCCCCTCGGCATCAGCATCGGCGAGACGGGCCCGCAGGAGTTGTTGTTCCGGCGAAATCCGCTGCACATGATGACGATCGACGGAGGCGACGCCCGCTCGCTGGTCCGGATCGGGCCGGAATGGGCCGCCCACCCGCGTGCCCAGGAGGTCGCCGGCTTCCTCGGCGGCGACCTGCTCCGGTTCAACGACGACTTCATCGCGATGCACCTGCAGTCGGCCAGCCAGTGGGACGCCCTCTCCCACGTCTACTACGACGAACGCATGTACAACGGCTATCCGGCGTCGGCGGTGACCAGTTTCGGCGCGTCCCGGCTGAGCATCGACCGCGTCGACGTCAAGGGCATCACCTCCCGCGGCGTCCTGCTCGACCTCGCACGGGCACGCGGGGAGGAGCTGCACTGCCAGCACGGCGAGCACATCATGCCCGACGAGCTCACCGCGGCCGCCGCGGCGCAGGGCGTCGAGGTCGGCCCCGGCGACATCGTCCTGGTGCGGACCGGCTGGATGACGAAGTTCCGCACCACCCGCGACACCTCGCCGTCGGCCGGGCTGAACTGGCGCTGCGCCGAGTGGCTGCGCGAGCGCGACGTCGCCGCCGTCGCCGCCGACAACTCCCAGGTCGAGGATCCGGTGTCGGATCTGGCCGGGAACATGCTGCCGATGCACCTGCTGTGCCTGCGCGACATGGGCCTGGCGTTCGGCGAGTACTGGGATCTCGACGCCCTCGCCGACACCTGCGCCGCCGACGGGCGGTGGGACTTCCAGCTGGTCGCCCCGCCGCTGCGCATCACCGGCGCGGTCGGCTCGCCCCTCAACCCGATCGCGCTGCGGTAGCGCGCTCCGCCTCCCCAGCAAACCAGTGATGTTCCCCAGGAAACAAGTCATGAAACGAAAGGCGGGCAGCTGATGGCACCCAGAACGGCGATCGTGACGGGGGCGGCGTCGGGCATCGGCCTCGCGACCGCCAACCGGCTCGCGGCGAGCGGATGGCGCCTCGCCCTCGCCGACCTGGATGTCGACGAGACCCACAAGGCGATCGACTTCGACCCGGCGGACCATCTGGTCCAGGCGACCGACATCAGCGATCCCGCCACGGTCGCCGCCCTGTTCGGCCGGGCCCGGGAGGTCCTCGGGCCGGTGGGCGCCGTCGCCAACGTCGCCGGGGTGACCCTGGCGGTGGACGCGCGGCTCGAGGACGTGTCGCTGGAGACGTTCGACCGGGTGATCGGCGTGAACCTGCGCGGCACGTTCGTCATGTGCCAGCACGCGGTCGCGGCACTGCGCGAGTCGGGTGGCGGCGCCATCGTGAACGTCGGCTCGGTGGCCTCCGTGCTCGGTACGGGCGGCGCCGCCTACGTGTCGAGCAAGCACGGCATCGCCGGCCTGACCCGGCACATCGCCTACCAGTACGCCGCCGAGAACATCCGCGCCGTCCTGGTCGCCCCGGGGCCCACCGCCACCCCGATGATCGAGATCGCCCGCGCCAAGGCGGGCGCGGCACCCACCCGCCAGGTGCCAGGCAGGATCCCGCGCGACGCGACCGCCGACGAGGTGGCCTCGCTCATCGCCTACCTGATGAGCGACGACGCCGCGATGGTCACCGGCACCGTCTTCGCGGTCGACGGCGGGATGTCGCAGCACTGATCACTGGACGAGCACGGCTCACTGGACGGCCACGGCTCACTGGACCGCCACGGCCGACCTGAGGTGCCCGGCCACCTCGGCGATCCGTGGCCCGCTCAGTGGCGCCGGCAGGTTGAGCACCACCAGGGCGAGTTCGGTCCGCGCCTGCCTGCCGATGACCGGGACGCCGATCCAGTCGACCTCGATGGGCGCCGGGTCCTCGAAGTCGAGCAGCAGGTATCGGGCCCGCCGCAACTCGCCCATCAGGTGGTCGACGACGCCCTGGTCCTTGGGGTCGCCGAACTCGAGGACGCCGAGAGCACGCTCCAGCCGGGCCTTCGCGTCCACCCGGGCCGCCGCGGCGAAGCCGTTCGACCGCAGCAGGTCGACGGCGCTGAGGTGGAGCTCCACCTCAGCCGCGGACAGCGGCGGCCGCGCCCGGTCGAGCCATGCACGGATCTCCGACATCTGCCGGCCCGCCATGAACAGCGTCCCCATGGGCGGCGAGAGCGGAAGGCGCTCGCCCACGCGGCACAGCGTCGTCACCCGCGCGGGCTCGCCGGCGAGGGCGAGCGGGACGATGAAGCCACCGAGATCCGCGCTCACGACGCAGTGCGCCTCGAACTCGCGCGCGAGGCGGTCCATCACCGGCCGCAGGGCGTCCACCAGCGGGCCGTGCGGTCCCAGGGCCGCCTGGCCCACCCCCGCCAGCGCCGGCCCGAGCCGGTAGTGCAGGCTTCCCGGGTCACGCAGCAGGTAGCCGGCCTCCAGCAGGGTCTCCACGATGCCGTGCAGTGTCGACTTGCTGATGTCGAGTTCCCGGGCCAGCTCCGACAGGGAGAAGGACCGGTGCCGGTGGCGGGCCAGGAAGTCCAGCACCAGCACGACGCGGCGGGTCGGGTTCGACTGCGCCCCCCTGGATGGCGCCCCCTTGGACGGTGTCCCCCTCGCCGGCTCGGGCTCGCGCATGCGCTCACCATCCCATCGGCCGCGCGGGCGGGGCAGGGCGGGCGCCGGCGGGTTCACTCGATGGTCGCTTGGCATCCTCCCCGGCCTGAAGCTGAAGGCCGGGGATTCCCGTGCCTCGCGATACGGGTTCCTGCTTCATCAACAGATGCCTCCCCGTTCTAGGAGCGGGGTGGTCTCACTCCGTCTCCACAGGCTGACACCGCGAGCCCCGCGGCCAGAATGTTCCGTGCGGCGTTGACGTCCCGGTCGTGGTTGGTGCCGCAGGAGCGGCAGGTCCACTGTCGGACGTCGAGCGGCAACGATGCGACCAGCGCCCCGCAGGACGAACAGGTCTTCGAGCTGGGATACCAGCGGTCGAC
>NZ_FZMO01000098.1 GCF_900197875.1 Frankia canadensis
CCCCTGCCCCGCGTCCCCGCCCCGCCGCGCCCGGCGGGGCCGGAGACGAGCGCCGCGGCGCGCCGGGGTGGACGGGCAGGCGAGGTCAGGTGGCGCCGTGGCGGCGGCGGGCGCCGACTCGTCGGTGGACTCGCGCATTCCCACTCCCCACCCGCGACGGCCCGGCCGACACCGGGCGCATGTCCTCACAGGTAGGGACCGTTGGCGGCATCCGCCGCGGTTCGGGTACGGCGGGCCCCACCGCCGCGCGAGCGCCCCACGGGCCGCCGCTGCGGTCCACTGTAGACCGCGTCCGGCGGCCCCGGGCGGCGTGCCTGCCCGGCGCCGCACGCCAGACTGGCCATGCGGGCCGCACCCCTCCTGTTGGCCGACGCGGAGGCCCGAGGCGACACGCCGTTTTCAGGGCATGCGCGGTGCGTGTTCAGTTTACTGCGATATGGACCGTTTCGAGCGTAGGGAGAGTGATGGCGGCGCCGAACGGTGACGACGTGGGCGAGGGCACCGACCCTCACGTTCACGTGCAGGCCGATCTGGGCGGTGCGGCGGTGTCGCGGCAGATCACCGCGGCGACGTTCGGGCTGGCCGCCGACGCGCCGGCGCGGGTGAGCACCGGCTGCGGCCTCACGGTGGCCTACGCGCGGACCTCGACGCGGCCGGGCAGCGTCACCTGTCTGGCGTGTCGCGAGTACGCGCACCGCCGTCACCTCGACGCCGCCGCGTGGGCGGAGCAGTGGCGGCGCCAGCCCACCACCGACGCGGACCTCGCCGCCCACGCGGCCCGCGCCGCCGCCCACCACCGCGACCTGGCCCGTCAGTTCGCCGACCCGCGGCGGTGACGGCGCCGCCCGCCTTCTCGCCGAGCGCGCCGCCCGCGCGGTCCGGGTGTGTCCTCCCGGCTGGCCCGACGATCAGGACAGGCGGCGGATCCGCCAGAAGCACAGGGCGGCGAGCAGGGTGGTCAGGGCGAGGTAGAGGCCCGTCTCGGCCCCCTGCAGTGGCCAGTAATGGCTGTCGGGATGGTAGGTGACCTTCTGCTGCCAGCCGCGCTGGGCGATCGCGGCGAAGCACGCCTTCTCCCGCGTCCCGGCCTGCCGCTCGGCCGGGGCCGGCCCGCCCGCGACCACCCGTTCGCCGCGGGGTGGCAGGCCACCCGCCCGCACGCCGCCGGCGGCCGGATCCACCGGGTCGGGACCGACCGCCCGGTCCGGGACGCCCAGGCAGTCGGCCAGCGTCGAGGGCAGCGGCGAGACGACCTTCCCCGCGGCGTCGACGGTCCGGCTGGACAGCATCCAGGCGCCGGCGGCGTCGGCGGCGGTGACGTCCACCATCAGCGCGTCGATGCGGCCGCCGGCGTCGGGCGGGCCGGAACCGCGAAAGCCGTGCAGCGTGTCGGCGGTGATCGCGCTGGTGGCGTGCGACGGGCTCGCGAGATGGGGGCGCACGAGCAGCGGCACGGCGATCTGCACGGCGACGTAGACGGCGAGGGTGAGGGCCATCGCGGGGACGGTGCGGCGCACCAGCATCCCGACGGTGACACCGAGGACGACGGCGAACGCCGCGTAGCCCAGCGGCACGAGGCCGCGCGCGTCGAAGATGACCGGGCTCATCCGCGGCTGGGAGAGCAGCCCGCCGTTGCCGTGCCCGGCGCGCACCGCCGTGTCGATCGGCGCGCACCACCAGCGGGCCACCTGGCCCAGCACGCCGGCCGCGGCCGCGGCGGCGAGGGTGCTCACCCCCAGGCGGGTGGCCAGCCAGCGGGTGCGGGTGACGCTCTGGGTCCACGCGAGCCGGTGGGTGCCGGCCTCGAGCTCACGGGCGACGAGCGGCGCCCCCCAGAACACGCCGAGCACTCCCGGCGTGACCAGCACCACCACCAGGGTGACGAGGTAGAGCCAGCTGTCCGCGCGGCGGGCGCCGGCGGCGTCGAGGAATCCCTCCCCGGCCGAGGCGGCCAGATGGGACAGCTGCCCCCGGGTCGCCGCGAGGGTGATCGCGAGGGCGGCGAGCGCGGTGAGGACGACAGCGGCCTGGGTGCGCAGCTGACGCCAGGACAGCCAGATCATCGTAGGGCCTCCAGGGTGGGTCGGCCGGCCGGCGCCGTCTCGGGGGCGGTCGGGCGCATGTAGGCGAGCACGAGGTCCTCGAGGCTGGGCTGGCCGCGCGTCCAGGCGGGGTCGTGGACCGGGCCGTCGGTGCGCACGAGCAGGGTGCTCTGCCGGTCGGTGTGGCTTGCGGTGATGACCTGCTGGTCGGCGGGCAGGGTGGCCGGGTCGCGGCGCGGGCCGGTGAGCCGGTGGTGGGTGGCCAGCAGCCGGTCGATGTCACCGGCGACCCGCACCCGTGAGGCGACCAGGACGACGAGGTGGTCGCAGACCCGTTCGAGGTCGGAGACCAGATGCGAGGACATGAGGACGCTGAGCTCGTGTTCGGCGACGGCGGTCATCAGGTCGGCGAGGAACTCGCGGCGGGCCAGCGGGTCCAGGCTCGCGACCGGTTCGTCGAGGACGAGCAGCCGGGGCCGTTTGGCGACGCCGAGGGTGAGGGCCAGCTGGGCGCGCTGCCCGCCGGACAGGGTGCCGGCGCGGGCGGCCGGGTCCAGCCCGAGCCGCTCGACGCGTTCGCGGGCCACCGCGTCATCCCAGCCCGGGTTGAGCGCCGCGCCCAGGCGCAGATGCTCGGCGACGCTCAGGCGAGGGTAGGTCGGCGTGTCCTGGGCGACGAACCCGACCTTCGCCAGCTGCGCCGCCCCGCTGCCGGGACGCCCGCCGAGCACCCGCACGCTGCCCGCCGTCGGCGTCAGCATGCCGACGGCGAGGTTGAGCAGGGTGGACTTGCCGGCCCCGTTGGGCCCGACGAGCCCGACGACGCGCCCGGCCGGGATGTCGAGGTCGCACTGCGACAGCGCCCAGCGCCCCCGGTACCGCTTGCCCAGGCCCCGCGCCCGCAGTGCGACGTCGCGACCGTCGGCGTCGACGGTGTCGGTGTCGGTGTCGTCGGTGTCGGCGGCGGCGTCGAGTCCGGGGGGCGGATCGGGAGTGCCGGTGGCGGCGGCCCGCAGGATGGCGCGCCCGCGGGTGCGGGCGGTGGTCCCGGCGCCGTCAGTCGGGGCGTTCGGCGTGTTCACGCGATGTCCTCGACGGCGGCGGTGCGAAAGGTGGTCATGAACAGCGCCTCGATGCTCTCGTCGTCGAGGCCCGCGCGCCGGGCGCGGGCCAGCCAGCGGCGCAGGTCGGCGCGCAGGGGGCCGTGCGCGGCGAGGGTCGCGTCGGTCAGCGTGCGGGTGACGAACGTGCCCACCCCCGGTCGGGCGGCGACCAGACCCTCGTGCTCGAGCTCCCGGTAGGCCTTGAGCACCGTGTTCGGGTTGATCGCCAACGCCGCCACCACGTCCTTGACCGTCGGCAGCTGGTCGCCCTCACGCAGCAGCCCGAGCCGCAGCGCGTGCCGCACCTGCCGGACGACCTGCTGGTACGGCGACACCCCCGACCCGACGTCCAGGTAGAACTCGATCATCGCACGCTCCTCCATCCCTACCGCCCCACCCATGTGACCTTTAACTAGGCAGCTAGCACATTAGCTGTTTATGTCGGTGGGTGGTCAAGGAGGTTCTCGGATCCCGGTCCGTCTCCGTGCGCGGGCGGTGCCAGGTGGGCGGGGTCCAAAGGCGAGTGGACGCGGTCCCGACGGGCCATGAGCATCGCCCGATCAGACCGATCGGGGGCGCGGCCGGCCCCTCGGGTGGCGCCGCGCCCCCGGTGGCGGCCTACCCTTACGCGGTGCAGACGCCGAGCGCACGCGCACACCCGTCCACCCGTGCCAACGCCGCCACCGCGGCGAGGACCGGCACGGGCCCCGTTGCCAGGACCGCCGCCGCCAGGACCGGCGCGGAGGTGGCGGGCCTTGACGCTCTCGCCGAGACGAGCACCGCGCGGGGTGTCGGGAGCATCGCGCGTGCCGATCGGCCCGTGGTGGCCGCCGGCCGGTCGGCGCGGGGGCTCATCGCCGTGCTGACGCTGATCGTCGTCGGCGCGCTCACCGCCTGTGCGTCCGAGGGCGGCGGCGCGGACGCGGGCCGCGCCGACACCGCCGACTCCCGCGCCCACATGCCCCCGCCGTCCGCGCCGCACCCGAGCACGTCACGGGACGCGACGCCGGCACCGACCGCGGGGGCGGCGGCCGGGGCGCGGGCGGCGGGACGGCCGTACTGCGGGGCCAGCCAGGACGTCGAGGAGATCGTCGTCGAGCAGTGGGCGGACGGCCGGTTCCGGGTGTCGCTGCGTCCCACCGACGCCTCGCGCCGCGGCCTGCGGGACAAGACCACCGCGGTGCTGTGGTCGGCGGTCGGCGCCTGCGTGCCGAACCTCGGCGGCCCCGCGGTCGCCGACAGCCTGCACGCCCAGCTCGCCTGCCACCAGGCGCTCGCCGAGGCCCCCGCCCTGCACGGCGGCGGCTATGCCACCGGCGACACCTACGACCTGGAGAGCTGGCGCCCGCTGATGCGGCCCAACAGCTTCTCCACCTGGCTGTCCACCCACTGTGGCAACACCCTGGGCACCGACCCCACCGGCTCTCCCACCCGCACCTACCGCCCTGACGGCCGCCCCATCGAACACACCACCACCGGCGAGCACGCCTGAGCAGGGCGGTGCCGCGGGGCGCTCCGCGGGGCGCAGTCCGTCATCAGAGATCTGGATGGTCCGCGCGGAACGCATCTCCGGCGCCGCGGGTAGCGGCGGCGGGGCCGGGGGGCTGGATCAGGCGCGGCGCCAGAAGGCGTGCGGGTCGTCGGTGGGGCGAAAACCCGCGGCCTCGGCGACGGCGATGGCGTCGCGGAAGCCGCGGGCGAGGGCGTCGGGTTCGTGGGCGTCGCTGGCGAAGGTGATCGCGTCTCCGCCCTCCTCGTGCCACCAGCGCGGCACCAGTGGGTGCATCGGCACCCGGGTGTTGATCTCGAGGATGCGGCCGCTGGCGGCGAGCAGACGCAGGACGTGGCGGTAGTCGTCCTCGGCGTCGCGGGGGTCGTGCGGACGGGCGTGGGCGGGCCAGCGGCGGATCGGGTAGTCGATGTGGGCGAGGACCTCGAAGCCGTCGAACCCCTCGACCAGACGCGCGGCCTCCGCCAGGTAGGAGCGCACGACGTCCAGCGGCGGCTGGTCGTCGTAGCAGGCGGAGATGTCGGTGAAGCCGCGGCCGTCGACGGTCGGGGCGCAGTGCACCGAGGCGAGGATCCGCTCGAAGCCGCCCGCGGTGAGCAGGGCGTGCGCGTCGGTGGCGTGCCAGTGCGGTTCGCCGAGTTCGACGCCGGACAGGACGCGCAGGCCGGGGTGGCGCTCGCGGCAGGCGTGCAGGCAGGCCTGGTAACCGTCCAGGTCGAGCGGGGGTGGTGTCACGACGGCGCCGTCGACGAGGGGTAGCCAGGCGTCGGGGAGCGTCTCGCCGGGTGGGATCGTCCAGGCGGTCAGGTCCGCGTGCTCGGTGAACGCGACCGACGGCAGGCCCAGCTCGACCGCCCGCCGGCAGGTGCGCTCCATCGACCCGGCCAGCGCGTCCCACGACCACTCGCTGTGCACATGACTGTCCGCGGGCAGCACGACCGCCCCCTTCGACGACGTCCACGCCCATCATCGGCCATAACGGCCAGGGCACGGACGGGAACACCGGGATGGCCGGTGGCCGACGCGGACCGGGGCGGCGGCTTCGCACCGGGATCCGCGGGATCTGCGGGATCCGCGCCGGGCGGTCCGTGGACGTCGCCTTCCGTAATTCGGGCGAAAAGCCGGCCCGCATTCTTCCGCGATTCGATGTCGCACATTCGCGAGATGCCGCATTGGGGAGCTCGGTCCGGCCTTCGGCGTCGCGGACGCGACAACGGTCAGCGTTGACCGCCGCCAATGTCTCCTTCACCATGCGGGAGAAGTCGAGGGGTTCGGGAACCGCGGCTATTCAGGTTCCGTGACCCCAATGCAGCGACTTTCCCCAAGATGTCGACACAGGATCCACCGAATTCGAGTCGCGAAACTCCACAACCCTCCCGACGAAGGAAGAGGGCTTCTATGTCCATGCAACGCAGGCGAGTACCGATACTGGCCGCAGCGGTGACCGCGGGTGTCTGCGGTCTGCTGCCGGCCCCGGCCGCCCTGGCCGGCGCCCCCTCGATGCCCCGCCCGGCAGGGGCGGTGCCGACGCACGTCATCGACCTGGGCACACCCTTCAACGCCTTTCCCGGCGCCGACGCGTATGTCGTGAACGACCAGGGCGTCGTATCCGGAGGCAGAAACTCCCTGTCCTATGGCTACAACGGATTCGTCTGGCAGGCGGGGACCTTCCGGCCCACCGGCGTGGCACCCAAAGCCATCAACAGGTCCGGAACCATAGCGGGCACCGCCCCGGCGCATTACGAGACGACCGCCAGCCGCGGCGACCAGCGGCTGCCCTATCTGGGCGGACCGCTGGTGATAGGCGGACAGCGCAGCACCGCCTCCGACATCAACGAGGCGGGCACCGTGGTCGGATGGAGCACCGTCGATGACGGTGTCCGCGGCGGCGGGGCCGTCTGGTTCGCGAACAGGGCGGTGAACGTGGGCACTCTCGGCGGCCAGCACAGCTCCGCCGCCGGGATCAACGACCGCGACGAGGTGGTGGGCGAGAGCGACCTCGCGAACGGGACCCACCACGCGTTCCTGTGGCGGCGAGGCAGGATGACCGACCTCGGGACGCTGGGCGGCGCCAACAGCTCCGCGGTGGACATCAACAACAACGGCCAGGTGATCGGCACCAGCGAGACCGCCGGTGGCGCCAGCCACGCGTTCCTGTGGGAGCGCGGCCGGATGACCGACCTCGGCACGGTCCGCGGCGACGCGACCAGCGAGGCGGTCGCGATCAACGACCGTGGGGACATCCTCGTGCGCAGCAGCGTCGGTGAGGCCGTCCACGGCTTCGTCTGGAACGCCGGGCGGCGTCAGGACCTGGGGGGTCTCGGCGGTCGCGGCACGTCGCCGGCGGCGCTGAACAGCCGTGGCGAGGTCGCCGGCGCGGCCGACCTGCCCGACGGGCACACCCACGCCTTCTGGTGGTCCCACGGTCGGATACGCGATCTCAGCGGCCCGGACGTGACCGCGAGCGAAGCCAGCGGCCTCAACGACACCGGACTCGTCGTGGGCGGCACCGGCGAGCTGGGCCCCGACCACCACGCGGTCATCTGGCAGCTCACCCGCCCCTGAGCCACCGCGCCGAACGCGCGGCGCACGAGGGACCTCGCGGCATCAGCCCCTCGTGCGCCGGATCCTGCGGCGGCGCCCGGGCGTGCCGGCGTTCTCGAGCGCGGCGAGATCGGCGAGCCACAGGTCGGGCAGGGCGTCATGGCCCGGCACACTGGCGCTGGCGGCGAACGCCGCGCAGACCTGCGTGTCCAGGCCGAACAGAGCCGCCGAGAGGTACTGGCGGCCGACGAACAGCGGCGGCATGCCGAGCAGCGTGCGCACCGGCCGGCCGGCGACGGTGTACGGGCCGCGCATCGTGCCGACGTTGCTCGCGACCAGCGCCGCCCGGGTCGGGCGGGCGCCGGCGGAGGCGATGTGGGCGAGCATCGCCGCGGGGGCGTCCGGCGGGACCGCCTCCAGGATCCGCCGCTGCACCGCACGCAGGCCGCCGGCCGCGCGGACCCGGCGGGTCTGGCCGGCGACGCGGGCCAGGCGGCGGCGCGGATCGTCCTCGTCGCAGGGCAGCCGGATCCGGGTGCCGAAGGTGATGTTGGACAGCATCTCGCTTTCGCCGCGGGTGCGCAGGTTGATCGGCATCGCCGCGTGCAGGGGCCGCCGGCCGCGGTCCCATTCGGGTCGCGACCAGGCACGCAGGGCGCCGGCGAGGGCGGCGAGGTAGACGTCGTTGACGGTCGCGCCGTGCCGGCGACCGAGGCCGCGCAGCAGATCGAGATCGGCCAGCGCGAAGCTGTGGCGGGCCTCGCCGCGCGGTGGACCACCCCATGCGGCGAGGCCGCGGCTGCGGGTGCTCGAGCGCAGCAGCGCGGCGGCCATCCGGGCGTGGTCGCGGGCGCGGGGCGAGGGGAAGGCCGCCGGCAGGGAGCGCAGCGCCGGGTCGCGGTCGGCGCCGAACAGCAGGTGCAGCGCCTGATGCAGGGCGGCGCCGTCCTGGTGGATGTGGCTGAACCGGTAGGCGACGGCGCTCGTCGCCGGGCTGTGCCCGCGCAGCAGCGTGAGCCGCCACAGCGGCCGCTGGGCCGCGAGAGGCGCGGCGGCGAGAGGCTGGGCGGCGAGAGGCTGGGCGGCGAGGAGGTCCATCGCCGCGCGCAGGGCCGGCGTGCCCCCGCCGGGCGGCAGGTCCTCGACGGTGACGTGATGGTCGAGGTCGAGGGTGGGATCGGTCTCCCAGCCGAGGTCGGCGACCGGCGCACCCGGCGGGGCCAGCCGTTCGGTGAGCGCCGGGGCCGCGCGTAACCGCCGCGCGACGTGGGCGCGCAGCTCCTCGACACCCAGCGCCGGCCCGTCGAGGACGAGAACCACTCCGGCTTCCAGATACTCCCCGGGATGGAGACGGCTGTAGTGCAGGAAGGCTCGGTCCCCGGTCGTCAGCGCCCGGCGCGCCCCGCCGGTCGCGGGGGGCGTGCCGGTGGCGGCGGTCGATGGCTGGTGCACGCGCGGTCCTCCCTGACCCGTCCGACCACGCGCGCGGGGGCGAGCCGGCCGCCGCGGACGGCGGGGCGGGCCGCGTCGCGTCAGCCGCGAGCGTCACGCCGCCGGACCGCCGGGTCGAGGCCGGCGGCGGGACGGTGACGCCTGCCGCGTGGAAAGCCCACGAAGGCTATGCGCGGACATGTCCGCCACGCCAGCCGACTACCTCCGACGGGGCGAGACCACCGGGCGAAGGATCTCTGACGAGGGATCGCGTTCCGCGCAACGCCGCGCGGTCAGCCGCCGTAGGGGCGGGTGATCATCTCGAGGAAGTGGCCGGAGGGGTCGAGGAAATAGACGCCGCGGCCGCCGTCGTGGTGGTTGATCTCGCCAGGGCGGGTGCAGCGCGGGTCGGCCCAGTAGGTGTTGCCGGTGGCGAGCAGGCGGGCGAACGCCGCGTCGAACTCCTCCTCGGTGATCAGGAACGCGTAGTGCTGCGCGGTGATCGGCTCCTCGGGCTGGGTGGCGAAGTCCAACGTGACGCCGTTGGCGACGGTGACGGGCAGGAAGTGCCCCGCCGGCTGCCCGACCTCGAGGCCGAGGATGTGCGCGAGGAACGCGGCGGACTCCGCCCGGTCCCGGGCGTGGACGATGGTGTGGTTCAACGCGACGGCCATGAGCGTGAGCCTCCCCAGGTCGCTCGGCGGCACCGTCCGCGCCCCGCACTCCCACGGGCACGCGGCGCGACAGCGGCACCCTTCACGGTATCCACAGCTGTTCCCGTCTCGCCATCGGCGCGGCCGCGTGTCGTCACAGCGTCCCGGGGCGATGGTTAGGATCATCGCCTGTGAACGATGGGCCGCGGGTCGGTGGCGGCGCGGCGGACAGTGGACGCGACGTGACGCGGGTGCTGCGGCGCACACGGGACGGCTATGACGAGGTCGCCGACCTGTACGCGGACCTGTTCGCCGGGCAGCTACCCGCCCAGCCGCTGACCCGGGCGATGCTCGGCGCGTTCGCCGACCTCGCGACCACCGCCGCCGCGTCCCGCGCCGGCGCCGGCGACCATGATGGACGTGACCGGGACGCTGTCGCCTCCCGTGCGGCCGACCCGCGCGACGCGGGCCGCCGGGCGCGGGTCGTCGACGCCGGCTGCGGGCCGGGACACATCACCGCCCACCTGAGCGGCCTCGGCGTCGACACGCTCGGCGTCGACCTCACCCCGGCGATGATCGAGCGGGCGCGGCGGGACCATCCGACGCTGCCGTTCGCCCTCGCTGACATGCTCGCCCTGCCCGTCGCCGACCGCGGCCTCGACGGCCTCGTCGCCTGGTATTCGATCATCCACCTGCCGCCGGTGTGGGTGCCGCGGGTCCTCGCCGAGTTCCACCGGGTGCTCGCCGACGGCGCGCCGCTGCTCATCGCCGTCCAGGCCACCGACGGCGACATCCCCGCCCCGCAGCCCCACGACCATCGGGTCGCGCCGTCGCACCGCTGGCCCGCCGACGCCCTCGCGACCCTGCTGCGCGACGCCGGCTTCGTCGAGTCCGCCCGGCTGCTGCACCCCGCCGGCCCCGGCGAGCGCACCCCCGGCGCCATCCTGCTCGCCTCTCGCCCCACCGAACGAAAGATCGTAGGGGTGCCGATCCGCAACCCTTCGATGTGCGGCCCGGGCCTGCCGGTGACGGGGACGCCGTAGCACGTCCGATCCGGTCAGATCCCGCCCACCCGTCGCGTCGAGCCGTGCGGGTGGGTGTGGGTCGCTGGACGGTTCAGCGGCCGATGACGCGGACCTGGGGGTAGGTGCGGCTGGGGCCGTCGAGCAGGGGCTGGGGGGTGCCGGTCAGCCAGCGGGTGAGGAACGCGCCGACGTAGGCGCGGGTGATGCGCAGCGCCTGGGCGCCGGAGATCGGCGGGGGGCCGGTCGGGTTGGGCAGGGGCAGCTGGTCGGCGATGACCGGGTCGTCGGTGAAGCTGAAGTGGTCTGCGTCGTCGACGTCGAGCCACAACCTCGGGGCACGCAGCCGCGGCCAGGCCTGATGCCAGGTCAGGTCCGGGTCGTCGGGGGGCGGGGTCAGCGTCCCACCCGGGCCGGGATGGTCGGCCAAGGCGCCGAGCAGCAGCACCGCGCGGCCGGCGCCGAACCCGCCGGCGGGGACCGGCTCGCCGAGGGTGCCGTCCATGTCGACACCGGCGCGCACCCGCGGGTCACGGGCCAGCAGCGACAGCGCCGCCGAACCGCCGAGGCTGTGACCGGCGGCGCCCACCCGGGCCGGGTCGATCGTGGCCGCGCCGGACCAGGCCGGATGGGGCCCGGTGAGGCTGGTCAGGACGAACGCCAGGTCGTCGCCGCGGGTGCGGGAGGCGGCGCGGAAGTCGGCGTCGGTGCGCATCCGCACGCAGGCCAGGCAGGTCAGCATCCGCCCGCCGGGGAAGGCGGTGCCGGTCGACTCGTAGGCGTGGTCGACGGTGGCGGCGACCATGCCCTGGCTCGCGAGCTGCTCAGCCAGGCCGGTCAGGGAACGCCGGCCTACTCCCAGCCCCGGGGAGAGCAGGACCAGCGGGTGACGTCCGGGCAGCGGGCGGGCTCCGGTGCGGCTGGCGATGGCCGCGTCGCTGATCGCCCGCACGGGCAGCACGGTCGCGAGGTCGAGGGCGGTGAGGTAAAGGCGGACCTCCTCCGGCGTGGCGTAGCGGGCGGGGCGCCCGGTGCCGGCGACGGCCGGGTAGTAGACGTCGACCATGAGCTCGCGGCGGCGCCCAGGCGCCCAGGGGTCGCGGCGGGCACGGTCGACGAGGTGCAGGGTCGCGCGGCCGACGGCGTCCGGGCCGGTGGGCCGGGGCAGCCGGACGCGCGTCGTCGCCGTCGCCGCGGTGGTGGGGCGGGTGGGCGCGGTGGACGGCGTGGCGGTGGCGGAGCGGGCCGGTGGCACCGCCGGGCCGGGTGGCCGCGTCGGGGTGGCCGTGGGCGCTGGCGTGGTGGCGGTCGCCGCGAGGGCCGTCGGGATGGGGAGCGCGAGCAGTGGCGCCGTCGCCAGCACCGTCAGGGAGATGACTATCCGAAGTTTTGCCGTCACGGTGAGAACTCTAGGTGGCGAAGTTGCCGTCACCGTCGCACCGTGCGTAGTCCAACGCGCGACATCACCCCTGCGGGCCGGGCGCCACCGGGACCCGTCCGGCGCGGGCGGCGGCCACGAGGGCGGCGTGGTCACGGTCGTTCTGGTCGGCGTAGGCCTCGGCGAACGCGGCGATCGCCCGGTCGAAGGCGTCACCGCGGCCGAGGTAGGCGGCGATCGCGATCCGATCCCCCGAACGGGCATGCGCCCGGGCCAGCGTGGCCCCGCACAGCCGGGCGAACAGCGCCAGCCCGCCGGCGTCCATGCGTTCGGGCACGGCGATGCCCTTCCAGTCCGCCAGCTGGCGGACGTAGAAGTCGCGCGGCGCCCCGTCGACGCCGGCCAGACGCTGCCAGCCGAGCAGGATGTCGCCGACGGCCTGCATCATCCGCTGCCCGGCCACGACCCGCTGCCCCTGGTTGTCATGCCGGCTCGGCGGCAGGTGCGCGGCCAGCACCGACGGGCCGGCCTCCTTGACCTGCAACAGCAGCGGGTCGTCGCCGTCGCGCCCGAGCAGCAGCGCCACCCAGCAGCGGGTGCCCACGCTGCCGACACCGACGACCTTGCGCGCGACGTCGACGAGGCGGTACTGGTCGAGCAGCGCGCGGCGGTCCTCGGCGAGGGTGGCGCCGTAACGGTCGAGGATGCGTGCGAGCTGACCGTGCAGCGCCGCGGCGGCGGTGCCGTCGAGCAGCCGGGCGATCGGGACGAGCAGCGGCGGCTCGCCGCGAAACCGCACCTCGCCGGCGGCGGTGGTCTCGGTGAGGCGGGTGAACGCCCGGGTGCGGTCACGTCCGCGCGCCCCGCGGGCGGCGGCGGCGATCTGGCGGGTGTAGCGGGCCGGCAGGACGCCGCCGAACTGCGCGAGCAGCGCGTCGACGTCGGCGTGGGCGTACCAGACGTCGAGGTTGCCCAGCGCGGCGAAGCGGCGCATGCCGGTGCGGTAGGCGTGCGCGGCGGCGAGGACGGCGTCACGGCGCCGCCCGGCACCGAAGCCGCCCGCCCGCCCGGCGATGACCAGGCTCGCCGCGAGCCGTTTGACGTCCCACTCCCACGGGCCGGGCAGCGTCTCGTCGAAGTCGTTGATGTCGAACACGAGGTGACGTTCCGGGGAGGCGAGCAGGCGGAAGTTGAGCAGATGCGCGTCGCCGCACAGCTGCACGTCCAGCCCGGACGTCGCCGTGCCGGCCAGATCCGCCGCCATGATCGCGGCGGCGCCGCGGTAGAAACGGAACGGCGATTCGCACATCCGCTGGTAGCGCAGTGGCACCAGTTCCGCCACCCGCTCCCGGGACTGCGCCTCGAGGAGGCCGATCGGATCGGCCCTGCCCGGCGCGGGTGCGTACACCCCATGGCTGCGACGCGGGGCGAGCAGCCGGGCGTCCTTCCCCCGCGCCGCACGCGCTGACGGCGTGTCGGGGCTCGCCGCAGGCGTCGTCTGTTGCCGCGACGCATGGTCCTCGACCGCCGGCAGGCGGGTGACGGACATCTCGGCCACCTCCCCCACCGCGATCACGGCGGCGCCCGGCGACGTGCTCGGCCCGACCACGGCCTGGGTCGACACGGACACCCTCACCCGCCGGGACAGCAC
>NZ_FZMO01000340.1 GCF_900197875.1 Frankia canadensis
CCACCCGACGAACGCGCTTCCTCGGGCACCGCCCCCGGCCGGGACACCGGCGGAGGCGGTGGCGTGGGGGCGGGCTCAGGCGGTGAACGCTCCGGCGTGGTCGGCGGAGAAACGCCGTCGGGTGGCGGCGCTTCTCGGCCTGGTGCTGCCCGGCGACGGTGGCTACTCGCGCCAGACAAGCTCCAACAGGTCGGGGTTGAACGCTCGGCGGCCCTTCCCGGCCGGGTAGACAACGACGGCGTGAAGGTGCTCGGCGAGGATCGCGCGCTGATGCGGCAACGTGTAGCTCTCCCACTCAGCTTCGATGTCGGCCGGGCGAGAGTGCGCCTTGGCGGCCTTCACCTGGTAGGCGTTACGGTCCGCCACCAGGTCCTGTTCCTGTTCGCGTAGCTCGGCGATCACGGGAAAGTAGTCCTGTGGGCCGATCAGGCGCGGCCGTGCGGTCCACGCGGCGTTCGTCTCGGCGATCGTGCGCTGCACGTCGTCCAACTCGCCCTGACGCGCCCACGGGCCTATCTCGGCGGTGGCCTGCGCGGTCTCCATCGCCACCTTCGCGAACACGGCGGCCAACACGAACTCCTCCGTGGCCGGACCGTTCCGACCGATCTTCCCGCATCCACCCTGAGCCGAGCTGGGGCAGCTATAAGTGTGAGTCCTGCGGGTGCCCGACGGTGGCTTACAGACCATGCTGTGCCCGCACAACCCGCACTTCGCGATGGAGGTCAGCAGGTATTTGCGGGCGTTGTTCCCCCGGCTGGCGATCGTGCGATCACCGATCACGGCGATCATCGCCTCCCACTCCTCGACGCTGACGATCGGCTCCCACTGGCCGACGACCTGCTCGACGCTGACCTGCCCGTCCTTACGCACCCGACGGGTCACCACCTCCATCCGCTCGGCCACCTGCCCCCGTCCGTTCGGGGCCTGAACCCTGCGGCCACGCAGACCACACAGACGCGGGTTACGCAGCATCTGAATCATGGTCGTCTTCTGCCAGCGGGCCCCCAGGGTGCCGCGTAGGCCGGCGTCGTTCCACTCCCGTACCAGTGCCGGGATCGGCACGCCCTGGGTGACCCGGCGTACCGCGGCGCGGATTGCTTCCGCTTCGGCGGGTTCCAACGTCCGCTTGTCGACCTTCCACCCGAACGGACGGGTACTGCCCACCGGAACACCCCGCTCCGCCTGCTGGCGGTGCGCACGCGTCACCCGACGCGAGGTGTCCTGGCTCGCCTTGTTCGCCGCGACAGCCTGCGCGCGGGCGTTCGCCCGGCCGTAGTCCGTCGTCAGATCCACCCCCGGCCCGACGATCGGACGGCCATACAGCTCGGCGACCTCGATCGCGTCTTCCAAGTCCCGAAGGTCCCGCGTCAACCTGTCCAGGTCATAGACAACCGCGCCATCGATCCGCCCGGACCGAAGATCCGCGAGCATCCGCGCATAGTCCGGACGGATCACCCGGGAGATCATCGTGCCGTCTTCCAACACGATCCGCTTCTTACGCCACGCGCTCTTCTTGTCCTCGTACACCTCCACCACCTCACCCCCGAACTCGGCGGCGAAGTCGTGGCCATCCTCGTCCTGACGCTCCAACGCGTCATCCCCACCCACCACCAGCGAATACCGCCGGTACAGACCGAGCTGCATACCATCCAACCTTGGCATGCCTTAATACTATTTCGCCAATCCTCTGCAATCCGCGGATGCTGTCCTTCATCGCCGACCTCGGCGACGCCGAACTGCGGGCCGCCCGGTCCGCACAAGGAAGAATAACCGCGGCCGACCTGTACCGGGTGCTCGTGCGCACCTGGCTCACCTACGAGACCAGACGGGCCGACCAGCGCGGCGCGCCATCGTCGCTGGCCCTGGAACAACGCCTCGACGCGGCCTCCACACTCGCGCTTGCCCTGTGGCGCAGCACCGATCGGACCATCGGCGCCGAACAGCTCGAACAGGCCGCGGCGTCCGTCCTCGCCACCATGGGAGACCAGCCGGACCAGCGAGACCAGCCAGATCAGCACGGCCTCGACGCGGCGACCACCGCCCAGATCCTCGGCTCGGGCACGCTGCTGACCCGCGACGCCAAGGGACGCTTCTTCTTCATCCACGCGTCCGTCATGGAGTATCTGGTCGCCGCGTGTGTCCGCGCGCGGGTCGACGAGGACGAGCGGCGCGGTCACTGGCCGGCGGGCCGTGGGGCGGGCCGGCGGTTCGGCGTCTGGTGGCGGCGTGTCCGCCCGCCCGTGCTGACCATGAGCCTGCTCGGCGAGGCGGAGATCTCCGATCTGACCGCCGACTTCCTCATCGACCTGCTCGGGCCGGACGTCGCCGCGGCACTCCCGAAAGAACTCACCGCCAGCCGGTCAACGCCCGCGCTGGCCACGTCCAACGCCCTCGTCCTCGCCCGGCGTGCCGAAACCCGCCTCGCCCGCCCGGCTCGGCTCGACCACGCCCAGCTCGCCGGCCAAGACCTCTCCGGCCGCGTCCTGTCCCACCAGAACCTGCGCGGCGCCGACCTGCGCGGCGCCAACCTCACCGACGCCCGCCTGGCGCACGTCGACCTCTCCGACGCGGATCTGACGGAGGCGAACCTCACCGGCGCCCGCATCGAACACAGCCGGTTCACCGGAGCCGCGCTGGTATCGGTCACCGCGCACCGCTCCCGCTGGACCGCCACCGACCTGACCGACGCCGACCTGTCCCACGCCGACTTCACCGCCGCCCGCCTGACCACCATCGACCTGCGAAACCCCGCCGACCTCAGCGGCTCGCGCTGGACAGGGGCACTCGCCCTGGGCGGCCATCTTGTGGACGCCCCGGCGCTCGCCGCAACCGCCCTCGCGAAACGCGAGACGGCTCAGCCGATGATCGCCCCAACCGCTGGCCCCGTCACCACGCTGGCCTACTCGCCAGACGGCGAACTCCTCGCGTTCGGAATCGGTACCACGGTCCTGCTCGCCGACGCCCGCGACGGCACACTCCTCCGCGCCCTCACCGGTCACACCGACGCCGTCCGGGCGGTGGCGTTCTCCCCCGACGGCCACACCCTCGCCACCAGCTCC
>NZ_FZMO01000164.1 GCF_900197875.1 Frankia canadensis
GGACGGCCCGGAGTCGGCGGGCTGGGCCTGATCCATGCTGCGCGCGACCCTCAAGAGCCTGCTGGCCCGCAAGGTCCGGCTAGTCCTGTCCATGCTGGCGGTCGTCGTCGGTGTGAGTTTCGTCACGGGGACACTGGTCCTCACGGACACGCTCAACCGGACGTTCGACACGCTGTTCGCCGACATCAACAAGAACGTCAGCGTCGCCGTGCGGGCGGTCAACCAGATCGACCCGTCGAGTGACAACGGCCGGCCGCCGCTGCCCGCGACGGTCCTGCCCGCCCTGGCCAGAGTGGACGGCGTGCGGGCCGCCGTCGGGTCCGTCAGCGGACAGGCCGTGCTCGTCGACCCGCGCACCGGCAAGGCGGCGGACGGCGGTGGCGCGCCCGGCATCGGGACGAACTGGACCGGCGGGCAGCCGACCGCCTCCGAGCAGATCGCCGAGGGCCGCGCACCCGGCCCGGGCGAGATCGTCGTCGACCGGGCGACCGCGCGGTCGATGCACCTCGCCCTGGGCACCCGGATCGTGGTGCAGACCAAGGGTCCGCCCGGTACCTACACGCTGGTCGGCACGTTCCGCGTCGCCGGCCAGGACAGCGTCGGCGGCGCGGCGGTGACCGCCTTCGACACGGCGACCGCCCAGCGGGTGCTGCTGGCGCCGAACGAGTTCAGCGCCGTGCACCTCGCCGCGGCGCCCGGGATCGGACAGGAGCAGCTGCGGGCGCGGGTCGCCGCGGTGCTGCCCGGCGGCGTCGAGGCGATCACCGGCAAGCAGCTCGCGGACGAGAACGCGGGCGCCGTGCAGCAGGCGATCCGGGGGTTCTCGACCTTCCTGCTGATCTTCGCGGCGATCTCGGTGTTCGTCGGCGCGTTCATCATCTTCAACACGTTCACGATGCTGGTGGCCCAGCGGGTGCGGGAGCTGGCGCTGCTGCGCGCGATCGGTGCGAGCCGCCGCCAGGTCCAGCTCTCGCTGCAGGTCGAGGCCGCCATGGTCGGCTTCGCGGGCGCCACCGCGGGGCTCGTCGTCGGGGCAGGCCTCGCCCTGCTGCTGCGGGCCGCCGTCGGCGCGTTCGGGGTGAGCCTGCCCGGCGGGTCACTGGTGTTCAGTCCCCGCACCATCGTCGTCGCCTACGCCGTCGGCGTGGTCATCACCTCGGTGGCGGCGTTCGTGCCGGCACGAAAGGCGGCGTCGGTGCCGCCGGTCGCGGCGATGCGGGAAACCTACGTGCTGCCCTCCCGGTCGCTGCGCCTGCGGGCGATCTCCGGGTTCGCGCTCAGCACGCTCGGCGTGCTGCTGCTGGTGCTGGGCACGGCGTCGGCGGGCAAGTCCGGGGCGACCTCCGTCGGCGTCGGCGCCGCCGCGATCTTCCTCGGGGTGGCCACCCTGTCGCCGCTGCTGAGCGGCCCGGTGATCCGGGTGCTCGGCACGCCGTTCGTGTCGATGTTCGGGACGACCGGCCGGCTGGGGCGGGAGAACGCGATGCGCAACCCGCGCCGCACGGCCTCGACCGCCTCCGCGCTCATGATCGGCCTGGCTCTGGTCAGCGCGTTCGCGATCCTCGGCCAGTCGATCAAGGAGTCGGTGCGGGCGACGGTGACCGACAGTCTCGGCGCCGACTTCTACCTGTCCGCCAAGGGCTTCGGGCAGGGTTTCAGCGGCCAGGTCGCGCGTGACCTGGCCGGCAAGCCGGGCATCGACACCGCCACCGGCCTGCGCGGCGGGCTGGCCAAGGTCGACGGCTCCAGCGTGCAGCTGCTCGCCGGGGATCCCGCCGGCCTGCTCAAGGTTCTGGCGATCAAGAAGGTGTCCGGGGACATCCACGCCCTCGGCGACCGCACGATCCTCGTCGAGGACGGCGTCGCCGCCGACCACCACTTCACGGTCGGCCAGAAGATCCGGGTGGCCTTCCCCGACGGCAGCGAGGACCTCACCCTCGTCGGCACCTACAAGAAGAGCCAGGTCGCCGGCTCCTGGATCATCTCGACCGCCCAGTACGCCCGGCACACCCCCGACGACCTCGACCTGTTCGTCCTGGTCAAACGGGCTGACGGTGCATCACCCGCGGCGGTGCGGGCGCAGATCGACGCGGTGGTCAAGCCGTTCGCGACGGTGGAGGTGCGCGACCAGTCCGAGTTCGTCGCGCAGCAGGAGAAACAGGTCGACCAGCTGCTCGGCTTCATCTACGTGCTGCTGGCCCTGGCGGTCGTCATCGCCCTGTTCGGCATCGTGAACACCCTCGCCCTGTCCGTGATCGAGCGGACCCGGGAGATCGGACTGCTGCGCGCGGTGGGCATGTCCCGCGGCCAGATGCGGGCGATGGTCGTCATGGAGTCGACGATCATCTCGGTGTTCGGGGCGGTGCTCGGCGTGGCCGTGGGCAGCGTCTTCGGCTGGGCGTTGACCCGCGCGCTGGAAGGCCAGGGCATCACCGCCTTCGCCTACCCCGCCAGCACGATCATCGTCGTGATCCTCATCGGCGTGCTGCTCGGCATTCTCGCCGCCGTGTTCCCCGCCCGCCGCGCCGCCCGGATGGACGTCCTGCGCGCCATCTCCACCGCCTGACGCCGGTCGCCCGGGCCCGGCCCGGGCGACGCCGGGCCCCGGGGGACCTTCTCAGACCCGCGTCCGGCTCAGGCCCGCGTCCGGCGCGCGGCCACCAGCTCCTCCAGCAGCCGGGGGCTGACCTCGTGCAGGCTCGCGACCACGGCGGCGAGGCCCTCGGGCAGCGGCGCCCGCCCGGCGTCGCGGCGGGCCACGTCGACGTCCGACGCACGGGCGGCACGCAGGTCCGCGGCAGCCGCGGCGGGCGTGTCCACCCGGTCCGCGGCGGCGGGGGTGGTCAGGTCCAGCAGATCCGGCATGGAGGGCACCATCACCGTGGCGCAGGCGGCGGCGACACCCGCCTGGGCTCCGGACGGGCTGTCCTCCAGCACCACGCAGGAGCGCGGGTCGGCGCCGAGGTGGCGCGCGGCCACCAGGTAGGGCTCGGGGTCCGGCTTGCGCCGGCTCACCTCGTCGCCGGCGACGGTCACCGCGAACAGCTCGCGGCCGATCACGTCGAGCACCGGGTCCATCAGGTCCCGGAACGAGGAGGAGACCAGGGCGGTGGGCACGCCCCCGGCGTGCAGGGCGCCCAGCAGCTCCACGGCGCCGGGCTGCGCCACGATCGCACCGGGCTCGCGGAACAGCTCGGCGGAGCGGCGCAGCAGGAAGCGGGCGGTGTCCGCGACGGCGGCAGGCGGCTGGCCGAGCATCTCGACCATGATCGGCACTGCGGTGTCGATGCCGTGCCCGATCATCGCCCGTTTCATGGCGGGGGTGAACGTGCCGCCGAGACGGGCGGCCGCCTCCTGCTCGGCGACGGTCCAGATCGGCTCGGTGTCGACGAGCAGGCCGTCCATGTCGAAGAAGACCGCCGCGAGGCTACCCACGTTCGCTCCTAGCTCGATTCGGTGCGCACCGGCTGGTCCGGGAACGCACGACACACGGCCCCGGGCCTGGTCGCGACGGGGCCGGCCCGCCGGGACGAGGCCGGGCCGATCGGACAGGACGGCATGCCCGGGGCCAGCCGCGCGGCCGGTCCCGGGCGAAACCCGCCCGGGTCGTATGCTGCCGGACCGATGCCACGATGCCGTCGGTCACCGGAGCGTCGGATCTCACACCGGATCACGGCCGCGGCCGTCGTTCCCGGTGCGCGCCAGGCCGTCCAGAATGCCCTATCGGCGCGGGCCGCCGCTCGCCACCATGGTGAGCGTGATGCCGGTCGACATCCGTGGCGCCGACGCCGGCCGTGCTGCCGGCGGTGACCGGCCGCGCGGGCCAGGACCCGCGGTGGGCTCCGGCGGACCCACCTCACCCCGGGGCCGCGGACGGCGGGATCATGTCCGTCGGCCGCCGGCGTGCGCAGCCGGAACCGGGCATGGCGGGCGGCGGGGGAACGGAGGGGGATGTCTCGACGGCGACAGTCCTCACCGCGACCGTTCACGCTCCCGCGACGGCGGGTATCCGTCCCGAGCCGGTACGGTGCAGCCACCGGGGCGATCCGGACCGGATGTCCCGTCCGCCCCGCGCTGTTCGGCATCGCCAGACCGAGGAAAGGCGTTCCCACGAGAACACCGGCAGACTGGTCCCGCGGGGGTCCCCCACGGGCATGGGAAGGGTCCCCAGCGGATGCAAGGAGGGCTGACGTCGCGGATGTCGGCTCTGGGCAGGAGTCGTCTCCGTGAGGACGTACCGTTGCACTGTCACGGGGGCAGTGGGCCGCCACTGGGCGGCAGGAGGTGGTAGGTGATCGAGTTCTCCGGCGTCGGCCAGTTGCGGTCGCCGGTCGTGGTAGCCGCCTTCGAGGGATGGAACGACGCCGCCGACGCCTCATCGGCGGCCGTCGAGCATCTCGAGACGGCGTTCAAGGCCCGGGTGATCGGTGCCATCGACCCGGATGACTACTACGACTTCCAGGTGAACCGCCCGACGGTGAGTGGAACCGACGGCGCCTCCCGGAAGATCACCTGGCCGACGACACGGCTGTCGGTGGCGCGGCCGCCCAAGTCCGAGACGGACCTGGTGCTCATCCGCGGCCTGGAGCCGAACATGCGCTGGCGCGGCTTCACCGACGAGCTCATCGAGGCGGTGCACGCCCTCGGCAGCGACATGGTGATCTCGCTGGGGGCGTTGCTCGCCGACTCGCCGCACACCCGCCCGGTGCCGATCAGCGGCACCGCCGGGGACGCGGCGACGGCGGCGCGGCTCGGGCTGGAGCCGTCACGCTACGAGGGACCGACGGGGATCGTCGGCGTGTTCGGCGAGGCGTGTGCGCGGGCGGAGCTCGCGTCGGTGTCGTTCTGGGCGGCGGTGCCGCACTACGTGGCGAACCCCCCGTGCCCGAAGGCGACGCTCGCCCTGCTGCGCCGGGTGGAGGATCTGCTCGACATCGAGATCCCGCTGGGTGACCTGCCCGAACGGGCGAAGGCGTGGGAACGTCAGGTCGACGAGCTCGCCGCCGGGGACACCTCCGCCGGGGACACCTCTGCCGGGGACGTCGCCACCGGGGACGTCGCCACCGGCGCTCGGGGCGGCGCCGGCACGGGCCAGGTCGGTCACGGCCCGATCGACCTCGTCGGAGCCGAGGATGGCGCGCAGCCGCAGCACGGCGCCGATGATCTCGCCCTGCTGGTGGCGCAGCGCGTCGAGCGAGGCGGCGCTGCGGGTGATCTCCTCCCGCAGTTCCAGGTGCCGCTCGGCGGCGATGCGGCGGCTCTCCTCGACCGCGTCAAGCAGCAGCCGCTCGGCCTGGTCGCGGGCCTCGCGGACGATCGGGTGGTTCGCCCCGGCGTCCTCGATGGCCTCCTCGAGCGCCGACTCGGCGATCACCCGCGCGCCGTTGATGATCTCCTCGGCCTCCTGGTGGGCGATGGCGAGCATCTGCCCGATGCGCCCGCCGGCCTGCGCGGCGAGCTGTTCGTCGGCGCCCGCCGACGCGGATCGCTCGCGCTCGGCCTTCAGCGCGCTCTCGGCCGCGGCCGCGCGAGAGGTCACCTGGCTGGCGTAACGCCACAGCGTGGCGAGGTAGTCGTCCACCTGGCGCGGGTCGTAGCCATGGGTGACCTCGTCGAAGGCCGGCCGCTCGGCGCCGGCCCCGGGATCGGTCCTGCGGTGGTGCGCCCCCATCCCTCAGCTCCCTCTGGGTCGGACGGGTTCAAGGTCTACACCGAGCAGTGTGTCAACCAGCCGGGCGACGAGTGCGGGCGCCTCCCCCCCGACTCCCGCGGCGTCGCCATAAGACCGAGCGTGACCGGCCTCGGCGACCGCGTCGCCGCCCGAACCGCCCGCGCGGACCACGGCCCCGTCGGCGAGCGCGGCGGCGGCCCAGGCGTCGACCGCGGCGAGGGCGCCGGGGGCGTCCAGGTCGCCGGCGAGCCGCTCGCGCACGGCGGCCAGCACCGGTGCGGCGTCCGGGCCCGCGGGCAGTGCCACCGCGGCCCGCCAGCGCTCCAGGCGCTCGCGCGCGGCCGGCAGACTCGCCGGCGTCCACTCCCACGCGTCGGTGTGGTGGTGCTCCAGCAACGCCAGGCGCAGCGCCGCGGGGTCGGCACCGGCGCGGCGCAGCCGGGAGACGAACTCGAGGTTGCCGCGCGACTTCGACATCTTGTGCCCGTCGAGACCGACCATCGCGGTGTGCACGTAGCGGCGGGCGAACGGGCGGGTGCCGGCGGCCACCTCGGCGTGCGCCGCGGAGCACTCGTGGTGCGGGAAGGCGAGGTCCGTGCCGCCGCCCTGGATGTCGACGACGCCGAGATGGTGGCGGGCGATCGCCGCGCACTCGATGTGCCAGCCGGGCCGGCCCGCGCCGAACGGCGACGGCCACGACGGCTCGCCGGGCCGGTGCGCGCGCCACAGCAGCGGGTCGAGCGGGTCCTTCTTGCCGGCGCGGCCCGGATCACCGCCGCGTTCGGCGCACAGGGCGAGCATCTCGTCCCGGGGCAGGCCCGCGACCTCGCCGAAGGCGGGCGCGGCGGCGACGGAGAAGTACACGTCGTCATCGACCTGGTAGGCGGCGCCGCAGGCGACGAGCTCGCCGACCATCTCGACGATCATGTCGATGGCCTCGACGACACCGACGTAGGCGTCGGGGGCCAGCATCCGCAGCGCGGTCATGTCCTCGCGGAACAGCGCGATCTCCCGGGTGGCGAGGTCCTGCCAGTCCATCCCGTCGCGCGCGGCGCGTTCCAGCAGCGGGTCGTCGACGTCGGTGACGTTCTGGACGTAACGCACGGCGTGGCCGGCGTCGCGCAGAGCGCGCTGGGCGAGGTCGTAGGTCAGGTAGGTGAAGGCGTGGCCGAGGTGGGTCGCGTCGTAGGGCGTGATGCCGCAGACGTACAGACGCGCCGTCGGCCCGGCGTCCAGAGGGCGCACCGCCGCCGTGGCCGTGTCGAGGATCCGCAGTGGTCGCCCACGGCCGGGAAGGGGACGGATCGGAGGAGAGGGCCACGCCTGCATGCGTGTCAGCGTAACCGCGAACCGTGTGCCCGGCGGGCACAAGACGGGTAAGCCCGCCGTGACCGACCTGCGCAAACGGCCGGCCGGGACGCCGCCGGCCAGATCAGAACGGCGGCCAGGGGATCGGCGGCCAGTCACCGGAGGGCAGCGGGAAGCGGCCCTCGTCGAGCAGCCGGTCCACCCGGGCAGCCAGCGCCGTGATCTCCGTCACCGTGAGCAGCGGTTCGAGTCGCTCCCCGAGCTCTCCGGCGAGCTGGCGGCGCAGGCCGGCGAGCAGGGCGGTCTCCTCGGCGCTCAGCCGCCGGCCCCGCCAGGTCCATAGCAGGGTGCGTAGCTTGCCCTCGGCGTGGAAGGTGACGCCGTGGTCGATGCCGTGGACGCGCCCGGACGGCGCGGGCAGCAGATGGCCACCCTTGCGGTCGGCGTTGTTGATGACGGCGTCGAACAGGGCGATGGCGCGCAGCTGCGGATCGTCGGCGCGGGTGAGGGCGACGAGGTCGACGGTGACGTCGACGTCGATCCACAGCTGGACCATGCCGGGGCCGAACGGCCCGTCCCGCAGCACGGTGGGCGGCACGATGCCCAGCTGCAGCGCCGCGGACACCTCGTAGGCGGCGAACTCGCGGTCGGCGAGGGTGCCGTCGGGGAAGTCCCACAGCGCCCGCTCGCCGCGCACCGGCTTGTAGACGCAGCGCCCGGCCACGTCCCCGGCGGCGATCTCGCAGTAGAGGGTGGCGTTGCTGGCGTCGGTGAGCCGGCCGGTGACGGTGAGCTCACCGCGGCGCAGCAGGTCCAGCGCGGCAGGGGCGTCCAGGCCGCCGCCGTCGATCGGGTCGAGAGGCGGTCGCCGCCCCGACGGGGGGCTCGCCGCGGGAACGGCCATCCGCCCAGTCTCGCCGCCGCCGGGCGATCCTGTCGCCGGGTCGCGGACGTGAGGGACGTCTCCAGGCGCAGCGCCCGCGCCGCCCCGGCCCCTCACGACCGGTGCCCGTTGTGCCGCGGGCAGACGTGGCCGTCGTCGAGCGGAGCGCCGCACAGCGGGCACGGCGCCCGGCCGGCGGCGACCACCCGCCGGGAGCGGGCCGCGAACGCCCGCGCCGACCCCGCCGCCAGCAGCACCCGCACCGCGTCGGGGCCCTCCGGGTCGTCGGTGAAGCCCGCGACGGCGTCGGCGTCGCCGGCAGCCCGCATCTCGACCACGACCCGCTCACCACGCGGGTCCCAGCCCAGGGCGATCGTCGCCGCCTGGAACTCCGGGTCGACGGGCTGCTCGAGGGGATCCGCGTCCACCGGCTGCGCCGCGGGCGCGCGGGCGGCCTCCACCCCGCGGGCGCCGAGCTCGTCGAGCACCTCGGTGACCTGCTCGGCGAGCAGGCTGACCTGCGTCTTGTCCACGGCGACGGTGACCAGCCTGGTCTCGTCGCGTACCTGCAGGTAGAACGCGCGGGCACCGGGCGAGCCGACGGTGCCCGCGACGAAGCGCCGCGGCGGGTCGAACACGTGGATCCGGCGCGCCATGGCCGCTCAGCCGGTCCCGGACTCGGCCCCGGCGCCGCCGGTCGGCGGCGACCATCTCCCGGCCCCGCCGCCCACCGCCTCGTCGCGGTCGAAACCGGGATCGGCCCCGCCGATCTGCCGCCAGATCTCCCGCGGATAGGTGGTGAAGGCGAGCAGGTCCGCCTTC
>NZ_FZMO01000040.1 GCF_900197875.1 Frankia canadensis
GGAACCGGGCACGGCCACGGCCGGTCAGACCCGGGGTGCCCCACCGAAAGGTGAGGCGGCATGAACAGCGCTATCCAGCGCTCTCATGCAACGGGCCAAACCGTCACAGGGGGCATCCCGTCACGGGGGACCGTCGCGTTAGAGGGGGACCGTCGGGTCGCAGGGGACGTCGCGTCAGAGGGGGACGGTCGCGGCGACGTGGGTACCGGTTCCCGGCGCGGAGGTGACCCGCAGGGTGCCGCCGATCGCGGCGAGCCGGGCCCGCAGGCCGGCCAGGCCCGTTGTCGCGGCGTCCAGGCCCGGGCCCGCGTCGGTGATCTCGAAGGACAGCCCGTGGTAGGTCCCGAGGACGGTGACGGTGACGGGTGCGCCGGCGGCGTGCTTCTGCGCGTTGCTCACCGCCTCCAGGCAGGTCAGGTAGACGGTGCTCTCGACGATCGGCGGGTAGCGGCGGGCCCGCACCGCTGGGGCGATGCGCAGGGTGACGTCGTGGGCCTCGCGGAAGCTCAGGGCGAGCGCGGCGGCCAGCCCGCCGTCGCGCAGCGGTCCGGGGGTGATCCCGGCAGCGGTCTCGACGAGCAGCTGGTGGGTGCGGTCCAGCCGGGATTCGAGGTCGGCGAGCGCGTCCGGCAGGGTGTTCTCGTCGGCTTCACCACTGGCCAGCGTGTGCTCGACGACGGCCGCCGCGAACTGCAGCGAGACCAGGTGGAGCTGGGCGCCGTCGTGCAGGTCGCGCTCGAGGGCGTGGCGTTCGCTCTCCATCCTGGACGCGGCCCGGTAGCGGGTGTCGGCGATGGTCGCGAGCGTCTCCTGAGCGTGGCCGCGGGCGGCGCGAGCCGCCGCGCGCGCCGACGCGGTGGTCACGACGACGCCGAGCACCGCCGCCAGCGCCGCCACCGATGCCTCCGCCGCCGCGAAGGCCTTTGCCGCCGTGGCGGACGCGTCCGTCGCCCCGGCTGTCCCTGCCGCGTAGGTCGCCTCCACCGCGCCTGACCCGGCCGCCGTGGGCGCGGCCGCAGCGGGTCCGGCCGCCGTCGACAGCCACACGGCCGGCAGGGTCACCGCGAGCTGGGCGACCTCGTCGCCGTGCCGGTACACGGGCCGCCTGACGGTCGCGAGCTCTGGGCGGGGAGGCGCGCCGGGGGCCATCCAGAGGTGCTCGCGCGGACAGATCGGGTCGCTGACCTCGATCGCGACCCGCATCGCTGCGATCCGCTCGCCGATCCACGCTGCCACCGGCCGCAGGTCGCCCGCGCGCGGCCCGGTCGCGGGCAGCGCCGCCGCCACCCGCAGGACACCCCCGGGCAGGTCCTCCTCCACCGGCCTGGCCGGCGCCAGGTCGGACAGCGGCATTCCCTGCCGATCTACCGGATCGAGCGCACGCACACCGGACAGACTGCCCGACTCCGGCGGTACCGTGCAGCGGTTCCGGCACTCCCGGCGTGGGACGTGGCGCAGCTCGTCCACAGGTCCGCGTGGACCGTCCACAGCCTTCGAATGCATGTTCGACAGTCCGGTCTGCCCCACTTACGGTCAGGCCATGGTCAAGCGTGGCTGGTGGGGCCTGGTGCTATCGGCGATCTGCCGGATCTGCCGTCTCCTCCTCGGCGGGTGCGGGCGTGACGTAGCCGGTCTGGATGAGGCGGCTGCCGCGCCGCGTGCACAGCAGCGCCCGGCCGGGGGGCAGGTCGCGCGGTTTGACGCCGCCGAGCAGCGGCCCCTCCCCGCGCGGGCAGGACAGGGCGATGTCGGGGGTGTTGAGCTCCTGCATCCGGCGCAGCAGCGGGTCCATCGACATCCGCATCAGGCCGGCGGCCGCGCGGGCGACGATGACGTGCAGGCCGATGTCGCCGCCCTGCGGCAGCAGCGGCACGAGCCCGGCGAGCGGGTTGTCGTGCCCGGTGAGCAGGTCGTAGTCGTCGACGAGGACGAACAGCAGCGGTCCGCTCCACCAGTCCCGCCGACGCAGCCGCGCGGGGGTGATGTCGGGGCCGGGCAGGCGCGGGGTGAGACCGGCGGCCGCGTCGCGGGCGGTGGCCTTCGTGCTGTCGGGGGAGACGGAGTAGCCGAGCCGGTAGGCGTCGGGCACCTCGTCGAACAGGCCACGCCGGTAGTCGACGGCCATGATCCGGGCCTGCGCCGGGGTGTAGCGCGTGATGATGGCCCGGGCCATCAGGCGCAGCAGGTTGGTCTTGCCGCTCTCGTCGTCGCCGAGCAGGGTCAGGTGGGCCTGGCTGGCGAAGTCGTGCCAGACGGGTTCGAGACGGTGCTCGTCGACGCCGAGGGCCACCCGCAGCTCGCCGTCGGCGGGCGCCGCCGGCAGCTGCTCGGCGGGCAGCACCGCGGGCAGCGTGCGTACCGCGCGCACCCGCGGCCCAGGCCAGCAGTCGACCACGGAGTCGACGAGGTGGCGCGTGCCGTGGGCGAGGTCGTCGACGCGGGACGCCCCGTCGATGCGGGGCAGCGCGGCGATGAAGTGCAGCTTGGCGTCGGTCAGTCCGCGGCCGGGCAGCTTCGGCACGGCGGCGGCCGCCCGCAGGTCGATGCCGGACTCCACCGGGTCGCCCAGGCGCAGCTCCAGGCGGCTGCCCAGCTTGTCGCGCATCGTGTGGTGTACCTCCGACCAGCGGCCGGCGGTGAGCAGCAGGTGAATCCCGTAGTTCAGGCCGCGGGCGGCGATCTCGCGGGCGGCCTCCTCGACCGCGTCGAACTCCTGGCGCAGGACGAACCAGCCGTCGACGGCGAGGAACAGCTCGCCGAACTCGTCGGGCGGCGCGTGGCCGGCGGCGACGGCCTCCCGGTAGGCCGCCATCCCGGCGACCCCGAGCTCGGCGAACCGGCGTTCCCGCTCCCGCAGCACGCCGAGCAGCTCCGCGACGGTCCGCCCTACCCGGTCCGGGTCGTGCCGGCCGGTGACGCCGCCGACGTGCGGCAGGTCGGCGATGCTCGCCAGCGAGCCGCCGCCGAAGTCAAGGCAGTAGAACTGTGCCTCGCGCGGCGAGTGGGTGAGCGCGAGGCCGGCGATGACGGTCCGCAGCAGTGTGCTCTTGCCGCTCTGCGGCCCACCGGCGATGCCCAGATGCCCACCCCCGCCGCCGAAGTCGAGCACGAGCAGGTCCCGCACCTGCTCGAACGGTTTGTCGATGACGCCGATGGGGGTGCGCAGCCAGCCGCCGGCGCCCGACCCGCCCTCGGTGCCGACGCCGAGGGGGCGCAGGCCATGCTCGGGGTCCGGCAGCAGCGGCGGCAGCACCTCGTCGAGTGGCGGCGCCTGGTCCAGCGGCGGCAGCCACACCCGGTGCGCCGGCGGTCCCTGACCGACCAGCCGGCCGACGAGCACCTCCATCACCGTGCTGGACGTCTCCTCCGGATCGTCCCGGTGGTCCTCGGTGCCGTCGGTGGCGCCGCCCGAGCCCGCACCGGAGCCGGCCGCGTCCTCGCCGGTGCCGCTCGTGCCGTCGGGGCCGGGCGGGGCGGTCGAGGGCAGGGGCGCGGGAGCCGTGTCGTAGGGCAGCACCTGGCTGGAGATGACCTCCTGGCGGATCCGGGTCGAGCGCAGCCGGTAGGGTCCGGACACGTACGCGGCCTTGAACCGGGTGATCGTCGCGACGTCGGAGCGCAGGTAGCCGTTGCCGGGCGCGCCCGGCAGCTCGTAGGCGTCGGGCACGCCGATGACCGAGCGCGACTCCATCGCGGAGAACGTGCGCAGGCTGATCCGGTAGGACAGGTGCCCCTCCAGCTGGTGGATGCGGCCGTCGTCGAGGCGCTGCGAGGCGAGCAGCAGGTGCACGGCCAGCGACCGGCCGAGGCGTCCGATCATCACGAACAGCTCGATGAAGTCGGTGTGCGCGGCGATCAGCTCGCTGAACTCGTCGACGACCACGAACAGCGTCGGCAGCGGGTCGAGCGCGGCGCCCGCCACCCGGGCCTGCTCGTAGTCACGCACCGAGCTGAAGCCGCCGGCGGCGCGCAGCAGCTCCTGGCGGCGGACGAGCTCGCCGCGCAGCGCGTCGCGCATCCGGTCCACCAGCGCCGCCTCGTCGGCCAGGTTGGTGATCGTCGCGGACACGTGCGGCAGCCGGTCGAGGCCGGCGAAGGTCGCGCCGCCCTTGAAGTCGACGAGCACGAAGTTGAGCGTCTCCGACGAGTGCGTCGCCGCGAGCGCCAGCACGAGGGTGCGCAGCAGCTCGCTCTTGCCGGAGCCGGTGGCGCCGATGAGCATGCCGTGCGGGCCCATGCCGTCCTCGGCGGACTCCTTGATGTCCAGCTCGATGGGGGAGCCATCGGCGGCCACGCCGATCGGCACCCGCAGCCGCTCGCCGGCCGCGCGGGCGACCCAGCCGGGGCGGGGGTCGAAGCGTTCCAGGTCGCCGAGGCCGAGCAGCTGCGGCAGGTCGAGGTCCGCGGCCAGCCCGTCGGCGACCTGCTCGCCGCTCACCCCGGCGCTGTGGCGGGCGAGCAGGCGGGCGAGCGCGGTGACCCGCACGGCCGAGAGCCGGTCCGGCGCGGCCAGGTGGGTGCGCACCTCGCGGCCGACCCGGTCGTGCTCCACCGAGTGGACGTCGACGCCGGTGATGTCCAGGCGCAGCCGCTGGCGGGCGTTGCCGCCGTCGTGCGCGTCGAAGTCGACGAGGACGGCGTTGCGGTAGCCGGACACGAGGAAGCGCGAGCCGGGCTGGATGCGCCCGCCGTCGCTCACGACGATGACGAACGGTTCGGCTCGCGACGGCGCCGTGCCGGTCTCGAACCGGGCCCGCTCCCCGAAGTCGCGCCCGAGCAGTCGTTCGACCTCCTCCAGGGACTCCCCGACCAGGCGCACCGGCCCCGCGGCGTCCGCGTCGGCGGAATGCTGGGCGTGCGGCAGCCACTTGACCCACGACCACTCGGCGCGCCGTGGTGCCGCGGCGGACACGGCGATCCGCAACTCGTCCGGGGCGTGGAAGGCGACGAGCTGGGCGAGCAGCGCCCGGGCGAACCCGAGCGCCGCCGCCCGGTCGCCGTCGAGGCGAATGTGCGCGAACCCTCGGATGTACAGGGCCACCGGCTGGTGGGGAATGGTGGTGTAGGCGCGGGTGAAGCGTCGCAGCGCCTTCGCGGACACGGGTTCGAGGTCCTCGACCGGGCTGGTCTGCAGGGGTGTGATCCGCACGGCGAGGCGCTGCGTGCCGGTGCCGACCCGGACCTCCCCGAAGTCCGGGTGGCTGGGCCGGCGTTCCCACAGCCGGCTGGTGAGCACCAGCGACCACAGCGACTCAGGGTCGGGATGGCGCCAGGCGAGCGCGTCGCGCTGCTTCTCCGCGTAGCGGCGTACCTGGCGCCGGGTCTGGGACAGGTAGCGCAGGTAGTCCCGGCGTTCCCCGCCCACCTTGTCGCGCCGCGTGCTCGACTGGGTCAGTGCCTGCCCGGCGCCCATCCCGGCCATGCCCAGGCCCATCATCGCCATCATGATCAGCCCCATCGGGCCGGCGTGGGACGAGCCGCCGACGAAGTAGAACATCATCCCGCCGGACATGAGCAGCGCCGGGATGACCATCATCAGCGTGCGCATCCCGCCGCCGGTCACCTCGGCAACGACCGGCGGCTCCTGCAGCGTGATGTCCCCGTGCGGCATCTCCGGGCCGGTGCGGCGGGCAGGCCGGCGGAACGGGACCGTGGTCATGTCGCTTACACGCGCCCGGCACGCGCCGCGGTTTCCGCATGTTCTGTGACCTGGGTCACGTGCGTGAACGGTAGTCGAGGCCCCTCGCGTGCGGGAGGCATGGCAGGCAGCAGCACGGCGCAGGTGTGCCGGCTCCTCGTCGTCGGGCCGACGAGCCGCATCGACCTGTCCGTCCCCACCCATGTGCCGCTGGCCGACCTGATGCCCGCGATGCTGCGCGGCCTTGGCCCCGACCTCGCCGACCGCGGGCTGGAGCACAGCGGCTGGGTGGTGCAGCGCCTCGGCGAGGCGCCCCTGGACGAGGACCTCTCCGTCGCCGACCACAACCTGCTCGACGGCGACGCCGTGCACCTGCGCCCCCGCTCCGACCAGATTCCCCCGCTGGACTTCGACGACCTCATCGACGGCGTCGCCACCGGCATGCGCGCGCGGGCCGGGGTGTGGCGGACACGGACGAACCGCGCCGCCGGCGCCCTGGTCATGGCGTTGACGCTGCTGGCGGCGCTGGCGATGCCGCCGTTGCGGGGGCCGGGGCACCCGGGCATGCCGGTCGCGGCCGGCGCGGCCGTGCTGGTCCTGGGGGCGGCGCTGGCCACCGGGATGATCCTGCGTGACCGGCTGCTGGGCACGCTGCTCGCCTGCGCCGGGGTGGCCTTCGCCGTCGAGGCGGTGGAGCTCGCCCTGCTCACGCCATCCGGCACCGGCAGAGTGCCGTCGGTGGCCGCGCTGCTGCTCGTCGGCGCCGCCGTGACCATCGTCGTCGGCCTGCCGATGCTCGCCGCCGTCGCGGATCGGCGCACCGTCCTCGCGCCGGTCGCCACGGCACTCGCCACCCTCGCTGTGGCGACCGGCGCCGCCTACGGCCTCGCCGCCGGCGCCGGCCTCGGCTGGTCCGACACCGGCGCGGTGCTGGCGCTGGCGACCGCGGCGGCGCGACCCCTGGTGCCGATCACCGCGTTCAAGCTCGCCGGGATGGCGCTGCCGCCGCTGCCAATCGAACCGGACGAGCTGCAGGACGACATCGACCCGGAACCCGGCCCGGAAGTGCTTGCCCGCACCGCCGCCGCCGACCGGCACATGACCGCGCTGCACCTCGCCTGCGGACTGGTCACCGCCGCCACGCTGTCACTGCTCGCCACGGCACCCGGTCGCATCCCCGCCCTCCTCGTCCTCCTCGTCGCGCTCGCCCAGCTGCTGTCGCTGCGGCCGATGACGAGCGCCTGGCACCGCGCCGCCCTCGGCCTGCCCGCGCTCGCCGGGACGCTCGCGCTGCTCGTCGCGGTCACCTGGCGGTCCCGGGCGGGCGGTCCGGGGCTCGGCGTGGCGGTCGCCGTCACGCTGCTGCTCGCGGGAGCCGCCGGCCTCGGCGCGCACCTCCTGCCGCGGCGGCGGTTGACGCCGATCTGGGGTCGCATCGGCGACTGGGCGCACGTCGGAACCCTCGTGCTGGCCATCCCGCTGCTGGTCTGCCTGCTGGGTGGGATCACCCTCGTCCGATCGCGGGTGGGCTGACATGCAGTCCCGCCGCGACCAGGTCGACGCCCAGAGATACCTGCTGGGCCGGCTGACCAGCGCCCTGGTGCGCGCCGAGCCGGACGCACTCGAGCTGCCCACCCGCCGCGACCGCCGCGGCCTGGTGGCCGGCATCCTCGCCGCGCTGCTGATGCTGGCCGGCATCGCGATCTGGGCGCTGCTGTTCCCCGGCGGGTCGACGGCGTGGCGCCAGCCCGGCAAGCTCCTCGTCGACAGTTCCACCGGCAGCCGGTTCCTGCTGGTCGGCGGTGAGCTGCGCCCGGTGCGCAACGTCGCCTCGGCACGTCTGGTCACCGGCGGCGCCGTCGACCCAGTGAGCATCGGCGGGTCGAAACTGGCCCGGCTGCCGCGCGGCGCGCCCGTCGGCATCGCCGGCGCACCTGACCTGCTACCCGGCGCCGGCCTGAACGCCGGCGTGTGGCGCGCCTGCGCCGGCTCCACCACCGCCGACGCGGTCCGCCTGCAGATCGGCGCCGTCCCGGCGGTGCCCGGGCGCCGGCTCGACAGCGGGCACGGCACGCTCGTCACCGACGGCGACCGCACCTACCTGCTGTGGGAGCGCCGGCGCCTCGCGCTGGCCCGGCCGTGGGCCGCCGACGTGCTCGGCTACGGCGACACCGTGCCGGTGGCCGTTCCGCGGGCCTGGCTCGACCTCGTTCCCGCCGGGCCGGACCTCGCCCCGCTGGACGTGGCCGGCCGCGGCAGCCCGGGTCCCACCGTCGGCGACCGGCCCGCCACCGTCGGCCAGGTGTTCACCGCACCCGGGCCCGGCGGGCACGGCGCCGTGCACTACCAGCTGCTCCCCGACGGGCTCACCCCGCTGAGCGCGACCCGCGCCGCCCTCGCCGAGGGGGAGGCGGCGGGCACCCCCGAACAGCCCATCACCGCGGTGGAGCTCGCCAGCACCCCCCGCTCGGCCCGGTCCGCGGCAGACGATCCGCTGCCCGCCAGCCCGCCGCCGCTGCGCCTGCCAGCCCCCGGCGAGGCGGTCTGCCTGGAGACCGCCAGCCACCCGGACGGCAGCACCCTCACCCCCGTCCTCGCGGCCCCGCCCACGGTGACGGGAACTCCCGCGGCCGGCGGCGTCAGCGTCGCCGTGCGTCCCGGCGGTGGCGCGCTGCTGGTCGCGCGGGCCGACGTCGCGGCGCGCGACCAGCAGGTGGCACTCGTCGACGGCGCCGGCCTTCGCTACCCGATCACGAGCGACGCGCTGACGGCGCTCGGCTACCAGGCCGAGCAGACGACCGTCGTGCCGGCCCGGCTCGCGGGGCTGCTGCCGTCCGGACCACCCCTGGACACCCCGAAGGCCGGGTGAACCCCGGCCGCTCCAGACCCGACCCCGCCCCGCGCATCCGACCCGACAACCCTGAAGGAGGGCACCGCAGATGGCCGACCCACTGCTTGTTTCCGATGAAGCCAGCACCGTCGCCATGATCCTGGCGTTCGACGAGTGCCAGGACGAGTGCGTCAAGATCCAAGGGACGATCGACACCGCGGCCTCGGCCCTGCGCTCGCAGTGGGGCGGTGTCGCGGCGGCCAAGTACCAGGAGGCGATCGGCGCCTGGCAGCAGGGCTTCAACGAGGTGAAGGCCGCGCTGAACCTGCTCAACGAGTCCATGGCCAGCTACGCCAAGATCACGACCAGCACCGAGGACAACACCGCGATGCTCGGCTCCAACTGGGCCACCGGCCTCACCTGAGCCCGGCGCTCTCCCCTCCCGTAAGGAGCAGACCGACATGGCGACCTACAACTTCAACCCGAACGGCGCCCTCGACACCGCCGCCGAGCTCGCCTTCGTCAACACGCAGCTCGAGCAGTCCCTGAGCACACTCACCCAGAAGGTGAACGCCTTCATCACCGCCAACGAGGGGCAGGCGCCGGCGAACTACACCCTGGCCCAGCAGCAGTGGAACAAGGGCCAGGTGGACATGAACGCCGCCCTCGCCCTGGGCAAGCAGCGCCTTGAGGAGATCCACAACGAGTACGTCCTCGGCGACAACCGCGGGGCGAACGTCTTCGGCCAACTCATCTGAGACCTCTGCCCCTCTCGGACTCCAGACGGTCCGAGACCACGGCCGGCGCGTCGATGGTGGTCCCCGCCGCCGACGCGCCGGCCGTCCGCCCGGCCCCGGCGGCCCGCGTGGCTCCCCTCCACCCACGGGCCGCCCGGGGTCGGCCTCGGGCGGCCGAGTCCGCCGCGCCCGCGAATCCGCCCGCACCCCGCGAGACCGTCCCCCGCACGCCGGACGACAGGAGAGTGCCCAATGGCCGAGAACATCGTCATCGACGAAGCGACGCTGACGAGGCTGAAGACGGAGTACGCGACCCTGCTCGACGACATCGACACCCGGATGAGCACCTACAAGTGGGGAAACAGCCCGGGCTCACGGCTCAACCTGGACGAGCAGTTCCCGCTGCGTCTCGGCGGTGCCGACTTCGCCGCGGCCGTGAGCCTCGCCAAGGATCTGGAGAAGATACGCCAGAACCTCACCGGCCGCATCGGCGACACCTATACCAACGCGTCGAACCTGCGCTGGGGCCTGGAGTACCTGCTGGCGGACACCAACCACATCGAGCCGCTGAACAAGATGACGGCGGAGGAGTTCGAATCATACATTCCCACGAGCACGACCACGCCGGGAAGCGGCAGCAGTAGCGGCAGCGGGAGCTGACGGTGGCGACCGACAAGATCGAGGACGTGCTGCAGACCGTCCTCGGCTACACCCTCGGCACCACCGGCGGCGTGGTGAACAGCGGTGGCTCCACGAGCGGCGGCTCGACGAACGGCAACGGGAATGGCAACGGCAACGGCGGGCAGAGCTCCGGCTACACCGGCGGCAGCATCGACCCGCAGTTGCGCCCGGACACCGTCCTCTCCGCCGCCGCGCCGCTGTGGCTCATTCCCGACGAGCGCCACGAGCACTACGCGACCAGCGGCAGCGCGAAGCCCGCCTTCAAGAAGGGCGCGCTGACCTTCTGGCGTTGGATGACCAACGACTGGGGCAGTAACTACGAGTGGCTGACCCTCTGGGTCGGAGCGAAGACCGATTCCGGCGACGACGACCGCAACTCCTCCGATCCGAACCAGCAGTCCGGGTCGACCACCTCCACGGCGGCGACCAATCCGCTCATGGCAGTCGGCTCGGCATGGACGAATGCCGCGGGCGCCATCGTGAACGGCCTGGTCGGGCCCGGTCACGCGTTCGACCCGGACACGTTGGACGGCGTCAACCAGGCGCTGCAGGGCATCGGCACGTGGACAGGTGGTGTGCTGAAGAGTCTCGACGGCGACGTCGCGGGCATCGACACGAAGGCGGCGGCGTTCCAGGGTTCGGCCGCGCAGGCGTTTCGGGACCGCGTCGTGGCCGCCGAGAGTGGCATGAAGGGCGTGCTCGAGGCGGCCGCGGGCTGGAAGGGGCCGCTGGACAAGGCCGTGACGGCCGCGGGGAATTTCGTCAGAGCCCTGCAAGGGGACAACGCGTTCTGGATGGGCGAGCCCCTGCCCGGCGAGAGCCGCGCCGCCCTGCCCGGGCCGCGCGGGGTCTGGGTGCATCCGTTCAACCTCATCGTCGCGATGTTCAACGGGTCGACGGTGTTCGACAGCTACGGTACGGATCCCAACCGCAACCATTCGGGCGGCCTGTGGGAGACCGGCCGGATCCGCGGCGACCTCGGGTATGACGCCGCCGACGATGTCTGGCGGGAGATGTACATCCGCTTCCCGGAGTGGAGCGGCGTGACGGGCGACTTCGCCGTGCTGCGCCAGCCGTCCTGGCTTGTGGTCGACCAGGCGGTGCGCACGCAGTGGGCGAACAACGTGCAGAAGGCGTTCGCGCCGTCCCTGGCCGCGGCCGGAACGCTCATCACAGCGTTCACGGACGCCGCCGCGGCGATGAAACTGGCAAAGATGCCCCCGCCGCCCCCGCCCCGGCCGTACAACGACCCCAGCCTCGCCGGCGGCAACGGCAACAATGACATCAACAACATCCTCAACGAGATCGGTAACGGCTTCAACGGCATCGGGAACGGTTTCAACGGCATCGGGAACGGCCTGAACGGGATCGGGAATGGTTTCAATGGCATTGGTAACGGCCTGAACGGGATCGGTAACGGTCTGAACGGTCTGGGGGGTGACTTCGGGAACGGCCTGAACGGGATCGGTAACGGTCTGAACGGTCTGGGGGGTGACTTCGGGAACGGCCTGAACGGCGACAACGTCCCGGGTAGCGGGGGAGGCGTTGATGGCCTCGGCGGCCTGAACGGGACCGGCACCCCCGGTGGTGGTGTCGACGGCGGTGGGGGAGTCGGCGGCGGTGGCCTGCCCGCCTTCACCACGCTGGCGGCGACCCCTGGGGGCTCGGGTGCGAGCGGCTCAGGCGTGAACGGCCTCGGGGACGGCGGCCTGGGCACGTCCGGCCTGGGAGGCCTCGGCGGCGGGAGCACGCCGACGAACCTGGGCCAGCTCAGCCCCCAGCAGCTCAGCGCTCTGAAGGACTCCGGCGCCCTCAGCCAGATTCCGCTGACCGACGAACAGGCCGCGGCACTGCGTGACGCCGGGCTCGCTGCCCAGCCGGGCAGCACCCTGGGTGACCTGAGCCCTGAGCAACTGGCCACCCTGCAACGCGACGGGCTGCTGAACAACGTCCCGCTGTCCCAGGGGGACCTGAACACCCTGAGCCAGGCCGGCCTGCTCGGGCCGACGAGCGGCGCGGTCAACACGCTCGGTGACCTGAGTCCGGCGCAGCTTGCTGCCCTCGACTCGTCCGGCGCGCTGAACAACGTCCCCGTCACCGGCGCCCAGCTGGACCAACTGCGCCAGGACGGCCTGCTCGGCCCCAGCGCCGACGGCCTCAACTCCCTCGGCGACCTCAGCCCCGCCCAGCTCGCCGACCTCGGCAGGACGGGCATGCTCGACTCGATCCCCCTCACCCCCGAGCAGACCGCCGCCCTCAACCAGGCCGGCCTGCTCAGCCCCGCCGGCACGCAGTCCGCCGGCGCCGGCCTTACCAGCGGCCTGGGCGCCTCGGGCCTGGACACATCGGGTCTGGGCACGTCGGTCGGGGCCGGGGGTTCGGGTACCACGGGACTGCCCGACCTGGCGGGCACATCGGTGCCGAGCACCGCGTTCCCGACCACCATCGACGGCCTCAACGTCAACTCCCCGAGCGGCCTGCCGGGAACCGGCGGCACAGGCGTGCAGCTCGGCGACATCCGCCAGCCGGTCGTGCGGGCCGTGCCCGGTGTGGGCGGTGGCGGAGGCGGCATGGTCGGCACCGCGGGCGTCCTGCCGTCGAGCGGCGCCGACCTCGGCGCCCTCACCAGACTCGGCACGGTGGGGGCCGCAACGGCGGGGGCGGCGGGCGCGGCCGGCCTGCCCGGATCGTCAGCACTCGGTGGACCCGGCTCGTCCGGTGTCGCGGGTGCCGCGTCCGGGGGCGGCATGCCGTTCATGCCCATGGGCGGCATGGGCGGCGCGCCCGGCCAGGGACAGGGCCGCGAACGGCAGCGCAACACGTGGCTGACCGAGGACGAGGAGGTCTGGGGCACCGACCCCGAGTGCGCCCCCGCCGTCGTCGGCCGCTCCGACGCGCCGACACCCGACGAGCCCGAGACGGCCCAGCCACCGATCGTCGTGCCGCGGCCACCCGCGCGCGACCGCACCCGCCGCGGCCGGTAGCGAGCATCCGCCGAACCCACCGTGACGACACCTGAGGCGACGAGAGGAGAGAACCAGCATGACGCTGTTCGACGACAGCCTGATGGAAGCCGCGCTCGCGGAGCTCGCCCGCACCGAGGAGATCACCAGCCGGATCCGCACCGAGGGCGCCGCGGTCACCTTCGAGGCGAGCGATCGCAACCGGCTGCTGTCGGTGACGGTCGGAGCCCAGGGGGACGTCCGGGAGCTGCGCTTCCGCGGCGACGGCTACCGCGACCTCGCCCCCGCCGAGCTCGCCGACCTGCTGGTCAAGACGATCGAGCAGGCCCGGCTGGGCGCGCGGGCGAAGGCGCTGGCGGGGATGCGCGAGCTCATGGTCGACCTGCCGTCCCCCGTTGGCCGGCTCGGCGAGGTCGCGTCCGTCGACGAACTCGTCGAGGAACTCGCCGGCATGTTCACCCGCAACCAGCCCGACAGCGGCAAGCCGGTGGCCCCGCCCGACGGGGACGGCGTCTGGCGATGAGCGGCCAGGAGATCACGCAGGACGGTGACGCGATCGCCGCGAGAGTCCCGGCGGTCCACGCCTTCCAGGACCATCTGGTCACCGTCGGGAAGCTGCTGCACCAGGCCGCCACCACGGACTTCGCCGGGGACGCCAAGGACGAGGCCACCCTGATCGCCAAGGCCACCTTCACCCAGATCATGGACTCGTTCGGGAAGGTGTACGGCGCGCTGGGCCAGGCGGTCGGGCTGCAGGGCGACCGCCTGGACGCGGTGCGCCGCATCGGCGACCAGACCGAGTCGGCGGCGACGCAGAGCGCCGGCTGGGACTCGGGCAGCCGCCACTGAGCGAACGCCACCGGGCCTTGCGGCCCGCCCGGACGGGGAGCACGCGGGGGCGCGACACGGGAGGGAGAACGCCGGATGTCCAAGTCCATGGACGAGGCGATCTACGCCTTCACCGGTATGCGGCTGCCGGGCGGGGAACTCCCCACGATGGGCAGTCTCGCCGACAACCTTGACCGGCTCGGTGACATCGTGCTCGGCCAGCTCGCCCCTGAACTGACGCAGGTCATCGGCTCGGTGAAGTCGTCGGTGGGCGGCACGCCTGGCAAGCGGTTCGTCGCGCAGACCTCGGCGTTCGTCGTCGAGGACCCGAAGCTGCTGCTGCAGGCCGGCATGCTGCTCAAGACGGCGGCGAAGCTGCTGCGCGCCCAGAAGCTGCAGATGGACTACACCCGCAAGCAGGGTTTCGTGATGTTCATCTTCATGCAGATCGAGCTGGCGATCGCCGCCATCGAGGCGGCGTTCGGCCAGGTCGAGGAGGCGGCCGAGCGCATCGCCACCACTCGCACGATCATCCAGCGGGTGCTGTCGAAGGAGACGGCGAAGACGGCGACGCACATCGTCGCCATGCAGATGCTGTTCATGCCCGGTTCGTCGGTCGTCGCCCAGCTGTGGCAGATCCTCGAAGGCAGCCGCGAGGGGCTCGACGGCGGCGAGATCGCCCACATGGTCAAGTACGCGCTGGCCGCCGGCGGCACCAGCATTGCCGGACTCCCCGGCATGCGGGCCTTCCTGACCAAGTCGGATGCGCTGCTGAAGTCGATCGGCCTGGCCGACGGCGCCGCCAACCCGGCGGCCGCCCTCCTCCTGACGACCGTCCTGTCCATGTCCCAGGAGGTCGGCGGCGGGATCTTCGCCAGCGGAATGGTGGACGACCAGTGGGGACTGTCCACCGCGGTGGACGACGCGGTCTCCGGTGCCGTCGAGGGCAGCACCGAGTGGGGTGCCGGCAAGGTCGGTCGCGGCGCCCACGCCGGCCTGCAGGGCGCCGGCATCGTCGGGCCGGACGTGAAGCTCCCTCCGCCCCCCGCCCTGCCGTCCGGAGCCGATCAGGTCTTCGGCTCCGGCGACGACGGCTTCGACGGCGCCGCCGGTGTTTCCGGCTCGTCCACAACCGGCGCGGGTGGCGCCGGCCGCAACGGGACCGGCAACGGAGTCGGCAACGGAGAGAAGGAGACGCAGGGCGGTGTCGAGGAGATTCGCTTCGACCCCACGACCATCAAGGCGCCGGACTGGTCGGAGACCGCGTCGATCAGCGACCAGGACTCCGACGCGGGGTGGGACACCCGGTCGGGTTTCAGCTCCGCGTCGATCGCCTCGTCGACGACGGACATCTCCGACATCGCGAACCTCGCGAGCCTCGACGACGACGCCGGGTTCGGTCCCGTCAACGTCGCCGCCGTCCCGCCCCTGAAGACGTCCGCCGCCCTGGACCTGCCCGACGACGCCAGCGTGCCCGGCCCCACCCAATCTCGCGCTCCCGCCGGTCCCGCGGAACCGTCGCCGACACCGTCGATCCGCGCGCCCGAGCCGGCAGCCGGATCCGGTCCCGCGGTCCCGCTGGCGGCCCTCGACCAGCGCGGCGTCGCCAACCCACCGTCCCCCGCCGCGCAGCCCGTCCCCGACGCCACGCCTCTCGCCCCGCCGACGCCGACTTCGACTTCGACTTCGACATTGACTTCGATGCCGGGCCCCACGCCGACGCCGGGCCCGACGCCGAGCCCGACCCCGGCCCCGACGTCGATCAACGGGCTGGCACCCGGCCCGTCACCTACGCCGGCCTCCGCGGCCATCCCCGCGCCAGTGCAGCCAGCGAGTTCCGCGGCGCCGACTCCGGCACCATCGGCGATCCCTGCCGGGGCGGTGGCCTCCGCGCCCGGCGGGGCGTCGTCGGCGCCGCCCGCCGGGGCGGCTGCCGGGAGCTGGGCGCTCGCCGCTGTCGAGCCGGCTCCGGTGCCCAGTTCGACGCCGAATGCCGTGCCCGCCGCCGTAACCGCCTTCGCTACCCCGGGATCGGCGTCGCCCGCTGAGTCCACAGCGCCATCGTCGCCCGCTCCCGCGCCGACGCCGATGTCCACACCGCCCGCTCCCGCATCCTCCCCGCTGCGTCCCGCTCCAGCCTCGGCATCGCCGCCGACCGCGACCCCAGCCCCTACTCCGTCCCCCACGCCGACCCTGTCCCCGACACCCCAGCCGTCGGCGACTCCGTCGCTGTCGCCACCTGCGTCGCTGTCACCGACTTCGTCCTCGACCCTGTCCGCGGCGCCGACCGCACCTCCAGCCGCGACCACGACCGAGGCGTCATCCGCGGCGTCGGGCCCGGCTCCGACTCCAGCGAACCCGTCTCCTCTCAGGTCGGTCACCCCGTCCTCAACGGCACTGCCCCACGCGGCGCCGGCGCCGGCGCCGCCGACGACGCCGGCCGATACGAACGCCGTGCCGGCCGCGTCCGCGGCTCCGGCTGCCATGGGGGGATCCGAGTCGCTGGCCGCTGCTGGGGTGACGGCGCCCGCTACCGTGGACGCCGCGTTGTTCCCGGAGCTTCATGGCGATCCAGCGCCGGCGGCGGACGGGACGCCGTGGCTGTCGGCATCCCAGCAGGCAGTGGTGGCGCCGGTACAGACGCGGCTGCGGAACGTCTTCGGGGACCAGCCGAGCACGACGGCGGACTGCATCGTGCGCCTCGTCGAGACCGCCCGCGGGCTGTGGGGGCCGGAACGCCCGAGTGGCGGCGTGACCGGCGGCTGGCCGGCGGTCGACGACGCGACGGCCCCGTCGCAGCAGCTGTCGAGCATGCTCGGTTCGCCCTGGCAGCGGATCCCCTCGTGGCACGGGGTGCTGAACCAGGTCCGGGAGCTCGGCCCGGGGGCGGCGGCGTTCCTGATCACGGGAGCGCCGGGGGTCGCCCGCCACGGCGTGGCTCTGGTCAACACCGGCGGACGGCTGGTGTGGGTGGAGACGCAACTCGACGGCCCCCGGCGGGTCCTGCCGCTGCACCAGCCGCCGCTGCGGCCGGTCGACCTGCGCGTCCTGGTCGCCGGCCCGGACGGCCGGGGGGTCGCGGTGGACACCGGCACGAGCGAGGACGGCGACGGTGGCCGCTTCGGGTCGCTGCCGCCGGTCAGCACCTCCAGCGCGATCCCGCTGCCCGCCAGCACCCGCGAGCCGGGTATGCGGGGAACCCGCTCCGGCCCGGCCCGGCAGGAGGCGCCGCCGGCACCGGGCGAGCCGTCCGCGCAGGGCGGGCCATCGGCCCAGGACCTGTCGTCGGTCGAGAACCCATCCTCGGCGCAGGACCCGTCGTTGGCGCAGGACCCGTCGTCGGCGCAGGACCCGTCGTTGGCGCAGGATCCGTCGTTGGCGCAGGATCCGTCGTCGGCGCAGGATCCGTCGTCGGCGCAGGATCCGTCGATCGTGCAGGTCGCGCCGTCCACGGCACCGGGACCTGCACCGGGGCTGGGACCGGCAGCGGCGAACCAGCGGGTGACGTCGGACGATCACGGCGTTCTGCGGATGGATCTGGATCTGTCGGGCCTGACGGACCAGGTCACGGCTGCGGCGCTGACCGGGGCAGCGCGGGCGGACCTGGACGGGTTCGTCGGGCGGATCGTCGCGGAGGTGATCCGTCGACAGGGGTCGGCGGCGCCCGTCATCGTGCATCTCGAGAGCGGCGCGGTCGCGGCGCCGTCAACAGGCGGCCGCGGAAGAAGCCGCCCGGGCCGGCCGGTGCGCACCGACGCCCAGGCCACCCAGCCTCTGGTCCTGCAGCAGCTGAAGCAGCATGGGGTGGCGGCCCGTCAGGTGCGGGTCGTCACGCACGAGCGGGGCACCGGGCCGTCCGTCGCTCCGCCCGCGGTGACGCGCGGCACCGCCGCCGGGCTCCCGGGCGCGGGCCGTGGGGTCCTCGGCTGGGTCGAACCCGAGCCCGTCGAGGTGGCGCTCGGCCCGGCCCAGTTCCCCCTCCTCGTCCAGGACTGGGAACGCGACGACGCCGGTCGGCTCCGGATGAACCCGCTGTGGACGCCGCTTGCGGACTTCTCCCCGAAGCATCTGGAGGGCGCCGCGTCCGGCGCGGTGTGGGATGTCGTGGCCGCCCGCGGCGGCCAGATCTTCCTGGGCAGCCAGGATCCGGCGCAGATCATCCCCCCGGCCCAGCTCGACGAGCTGCACCGGCTGTCCAACGAGCGCCTCGCCGCCGCGGGCGCCCCGACCGTGAGCCGGGACGACTTCGTGCACAGCCTGTCCGACCTCGGTCCCGCGACTGTGGTCGTCGGGTTCAACCCGACCACGGGCGCTGCCGTCGTCGCCCGGGGGCGGGTCGGCGGCCAGCTGCGCCGGGGCCCGGACGGGCAGTGGACGGTGAACTACCGACCGAACCTCTACCCGGACCTGACGACCCGGGAGGACCTCCACGACGGCGACTGGAACCGCTGGGTCACCAACCTCGCCGCGTCGATGTCGGACGCCCTGGGGATGCCGATCGTCCCCGACCTGTCCGAACCGCCGCCGCGCCGCGCCCCGGCCCCGCCCCGCGACGTCACCCACGACTTCGGCCCGGTCGTCTCGCCGAAGCCGCAGGACGACGGCCCGGTCAAGGCCGTCGAGCTGGACAAGGCCGGCGACCTGCGGGCCAACCCGCTGTGGACGTCGCTGGAGGACTTCTCGCCCAAGCATGTCGACGCCGCGCCCGACACCATGCTGTGGCAGTTCGCCGTCACCGAGGACGGGGAGCCGTTCCTGGGCAGCGAGGAACCGCTCACCATCGAGGACCCGGTGCGGCTCGACCGCGTGTACGAGGCCATGAGCGCGGCGCGGACCGCGCAGGGCCTGCCGATGGAGACCCACGAGGAGTTCATCCACCAGGTGACGATGCTCGGGCATCCGACGATCGCCGTCGGGTTCGACCCGGTGACCGGCACAACGATCCTGAAGAAGGCGCGGGTCAGCGGCGAGCTGCGCCGCGGCCCCGACGGCGTCCTCGTCATCAACGACCAGTCCGGCCGGTACATGAGCAAGAAGGTCCGCGGCGAACCGCCGGCCGAGGACCTCACCCGATGGATGACGAACGTCGCCGAGCTGCTGTCGATCCGGTTGCGCCGGCCCGTGCGCTTCGAGCTGCTCAAACACGCGGCGCCCGCCCCACCCGCGCCCGCCCCGGCCGTGGAT
>NZ_FZMO01000346.1 GCF_900197875.1 Frankia canadensis
TTCCTCACCTTCGAGATCGCCGATCACCGCAAGGTCATCGGCGCGACGGTCCAGGAGACCCGGACTGGGACAAACCCAGACGTCAAAGCCTTCGCCCGCCACAACCTACCGACCCTGCGTACCCATCTCAGGCTGGCCCAGCAAGCCCTGACGGAACTTCCACCCACCCACTGACTGTGGCAGCGCTCAGCCGCTGCCACAGACAGGCGCCCTCAGTCGGTGGCGGACGCGAATGCGCCCGCCACCGACTGAGGGCCATGGCCATGCCGAATCCCGGGGAGCCGATCGGCGGGCTCGGCGGCGACGCGGCCGGAGGCTTCGGGGCGCTCTTCGAGCAGACGCAGAAGATGCAGGCCGCGATGATCGACGCGCAGCGGGAGCTCGCCGAGGCTCGGGTCGAGGGCAGCGCGGGCGGTGGCCTGGTGACCGCGACCGTGAACGGCGGCGGCGAACTGGTCGACCTGAAGATCAGCCCACAGGCTGTCGACCCGGACAACACCGAGACCTGCTATCACGTGCTCCTCGGCCGGCAGACCCTCGTACAGCTCGGAGATGTGCTCCGCCGTGCCTAGCTCGCCGGCCCGCGCCTCACGGCGGCCAGTCTGGACGGCGATCCGCCCAAGGCGAAGCCGCGCCCCCGGTTTCAGGAGTGGAGCCGGGGGCTGGGCATTCCTCGCGTTGCGCTCGATGTGACAGACCCAACCGGCATGGCCGTTCGTCTGGCTCGAAGGGCTCGCCAGCGGTTTCCCGCCTGGATGAGGGGGGCGGTGAGACCGATGACCAGGAGCAGGCGAATGCTCTGCACGCCGGCGATGACGGGCAGGTTCGCGTGGCTGGAGGCGGCCGTCGCGAGGACGGCGTTGATCCCACCCGGGGTGGTCGCCAAGTATGAGTCGATGAAGGGCATGCCGACCAGCACCGCCAGTGCCCAAGCCAGTCCGGCGCAGGCCAGGCACACCATCACGCTCGCTGCGAGCAGGTAGGGAAGCATGCTCCTCAGGTGGCGGACGGAGGCGAGATCGAAACGTAGCCCGACCTCGAGCCCGACCAGGACGAAGGCGATGTCCCGGAGCGAGCCGGCTGGCGCGAATCCTCCCGTAAGGTTCGTCCACAGGATCGCGGCGGTGAGAAACATCGGTCCCAGGAGCGCCGGAGCGGGAAGCCTGAGTCGCCTTGCCAGCCAGACTCCGAGCAGGCCTGTCGAGGTCAGCATCGCTAGGCCGGTCGCCTGGTGGGAGGAGGCGACAAGATGGCTGAACGAGGGGAACCGTCCGGGATGGGAGGATCCCGGGTTCCCGCCCAGGCCGACTATGATCAAGGGCGCTGACAGGGCGACCACACCGACCCGCAGATACTGCGCGAACGCGACGAATCGAGAGTCCGCGCCGATGTCCTTCGCGTAGGCGACGATCGCGGCCGAGCCGCCCGGCATGAGCCCGAGGGTGGTGTCCACGCCGTTCGTCCGCGTGCGGCGGGTGAGCACGGCGGCCACCGCGACGCAGATTGCAATGGATGCCACAGTCACACCGACGAGGGGGAGCGCTCGTCCGGTGATCGCGCCGAGGGCCGACGGGGCCAGGTAGGAGCCCATCAGCACACCCACGATCGCCTGTGAGGCGCGACCGACCCTGGCCGGCATCCGCCGCCGCGCGACGCCGCTGAGCGCGAGCGCGCCCCCGACGAACATGGACACGACGAGTTGCGCGGCCGGGATCCGCAGATACTCACCTGTCTCGCTGAGCAGATAGCAACTCGCGATCAGTGCGACCCAGCCCAACGTCGGTTTCGTACGCACACGGATCCAGCCAGCGCCGCGGGTAAGTGCCCGACGGAAGGCGATCGGGCGGCCCGGAAATATCGCTGATTCCGTGCCACCGTTTGCCGCTGTTCTCGAATCGATGTTGATGGAATACGCCTCTGTTCTCATGTCCGTGTTAGCCGACAGGCCGATCCGATCACGGTGAAAGTCGTGGAAAGTTGCCCACCAGCGTACGGGGGCGAACTTCACCACCGGCCGTCGCTCAACATCAGTGGCGTTGTAGGAGTGCCCGCTATGACCGGACCCAGGTAGGTCTGACCCGGCGGGCCGCCGTGTGATTGTGACCACATGCAGGCTGCGGCGGTCAGAGTCCGCGTGGGCCGCGGCACCGCGCTGAGGGTCGGGTGGGTGGCTGGTTGGTGACTAGAGGGCTTGGGCGGGCGAAGCCGCGAAGGATGAGTCAAGTTTTGGGCATGCGGGTCAGGCTGCGAGTCCGGCGTGGTGGATGAGCTGGTTGACGGCGGTGTCGTAGGCGTCGGCTGCCGGGAAGGCGGGCTCGGATGTCCCGGCAGGCCTCGATGCCGTCCCTGTCCGGCAGCCGCGGATCAAGCAGGGCGAGATCGAACGCGGCCTGCCTGATGGCTTGCACCGCTTCGAAGCCGGTTGCGGCGCGCGTCACGTCGTGGCGATGTGTGCGGAGAACCGTCTCGTGGACGGCACCGATGGTCACGTCGTCCTCGACCATCAGGAGCTGGCCACGGTGCGCCTTCTCGTCCTTCCCGCGGTCAGGGCCGGGCCGTCGCGGCGAGGGGCCCGGCGGCCGGTCATCGGTCCGGCGGCTCCGCCGGCCGGCCCACCGGGCCGCGGTAGGGGGCGCCGTACTGGGTGGGTACGGAGGCCCGCTCCTGGTGTGGCCGCGGTCCTGGTTCCCCGTCCTCCGGCTGTTGCTGGACGTCGGTGCCGGTCCAGGCGACGTAGCCGACGAGGATCAGGATCACCACCGTGGCGACCACGGTGACGGTCCCGTCGCCGTAGCCGAGGCCGTGCTTGTCGGGTTCCTTGCCGAGGTAGTCGGCGATCGACGCGCCGAGTGGCCGGGTGAGCACGTACGCGAACCAGAACGCTCCGACCGTATTCATGATTCGGACCCGGTAGGCGACCGCGGGAATCAGGATCGCGACACCGAAGAATGCGATCGATGCGAGATAGCCCAGGTGCAGGGTGAAAGCGGTGAGATCTCCGGCGGCCGTGCCGAGGGCGAAGGTGGCGAGAACGGCGGACCAGTAGTAGATCTCGCGCCGTCGGGTGACGATGCTGTGGATCGACAGCGACCGCTCGTCGCGGTGCCACAGGTAGAAGATCGCGGCGAGTGCGGCGGCGTAGAACACGGTCGTGGCCGGGTAGGGGACGCCCAGGACACGGTGGACGCCGTCGGCCGCCATCGTGCCGAAGACCGCGACCATCGCCACCGCGAACCAGTAGACGGCGGTGACATAGCGGCGGGTGCGCAGCTGGAGCCACATCGCCACGATGAATCCGACGAGGCCCACCCCGCCCGCCAGCGGGACACTGCGGTTGGCGAGGAAGTCCGACGCGGCCTCACCCATCCCCGTCGTGAGGACCTTGATGATCCAGAACATGATGGTGATCTCGGGAACCTTGGGAGCGAGGCGTGTGACAGCGTGGCGCCCCCTGGTTCTGGCTGATCGTGTCATCGATGTCCTCGTCCTTTTTCGGGGCTTTCAGCTAACGCCTGGCGGTGCGCGCAGCCCATGTCGCGGCGGCCGCGCGCGGTCTTTCCGGTGGGTGTCACGCCTTGACGGATGCGCCTTCGGCGGCGGGCCGTGCCCGCCCTTGCGGTGAGGTTCTCGTCAGGTCGGCTGCAGTATTGACGGCACCGTGAACACGTATATCCCGCGCATGACCGCAGGCTACTGCGCCGAGATGTGAAGGCCATGTGGCCGCAAGGGCGGTCTCAGGTGCCCTGGGCGTGTCATGCCAGGTGTCGCTGGGCTCTCCTCCGCGGCCGGCGGGGGTTTCGAACCTTGCGAGTATACCGGGTATGATATTAGGCGATCCGTGAAGGGCGGTGGCTCGTGAGCGTGCGACATGCCCTGTTGGCTCTGCCGAGCGAGGGCCCCAAGTAAGGCCTCCAGTTGCGCCAGGAATTCGAGGCGAGGACGGGCGAGGTCTGGCCGCTCAACGTCTGGCAGGTGTACACGACGGTGGCGCGGCTGGAGCGCGACGGGCTGGTCGAGTGGGACGGTGCTCGGGACCGTGGGCGCGGGGCTTGGACTGGTGGCGGTGTGCCGGCACGACCTCGCCGTGTTCGGCCTGATCCCGCTGATCTACCCGCTGCTGCTCCTCGTCGGCATGCCCCTGGCCGCCGCGGCTGGCGGCTGGCTGGTCGCGGGCCGGGAACCCGGGGAGATCGCGCGCCGCGGGGCCGACTGACCGCCCCGCCCGCCGGCGAACCGCTGCTCGTCGGGCGGCGCGACGCGCGGGCCGTGGAGCTGGCGCTAGGCACGGGCGGCGCGGCAGCCCGGGAACGTGACGGCGAAGGTGGCGCCGCCGTACTGGTTGTGCTGCTCGACGAGCGAGACGTCGCCTCCGCCGCTGCGCGCCACCCGCCGGGCGAGCGAGAGGCCGAGGCCAGAGCCCCCGTTTCCGCTCCAGCCAGGTTGGAACAACGTGTCCACCCACTGGTCGGGCACCCCGGGGCCGCTGTCGGCCACGAGCAGGGCGACGCTTCGGCCGTCGGCGCGCGCGCTGACCCAGGCGCGATCGGAGACCTTGAGCGCGTTGTCCAGGATGGGAGCGAGCGCGCGGATGGCGAGTACCTCGGGAACGTTGATCGAAAGTGCCGGGGGCAGGTCGACGTTCAGGTGGCTGCCGGGCGTTGACAGGCCCCTGAGTTCGACCGCCAGATCGTCCAGCTGCGTACGGTCGTTGTGAAACGCCTGGCTGTGGCGGCGCGCAAGGTCCAGCAGCACACTGATCGTGTTGGACATCGACGCGCTGGCATTCTTGATGAGCGCGACGTCCTCGCGCGCCTGCTTGTCCAGATCGGTGCGTAGCGCGAGCAGCTCCGCGGCTCCGTGGATGGTGGTCAGCGGCGTCCGCAGCTCGTGGGCCAGCTCCGAGGTGAGACGCTGCTCGGCTCTGATGACGGAGGCGACCTTGTCCAGAAGCGCGTCCAGGGTGCTGCCGAGCGCGCGGATCTCGTTGGTCGGCGCTCCGAGTGCGAACCGGCGCTCAAGGTCGTGCTCGCTCCACTCGTCTGCCGTACGCGCCATCTGCTCGACCGGGCTCAGCACCCGTCTGCTGATCCACGCCGCCGAGCCGGCGGCCATGAGGACGAGCAGTGCGCCGGCGACGATGGAGACCACCATCGCTGCCTGCTCGTTCCGCTCGTAGGGAGCGAGGGGCTCAGTGAGGACCACCACCCCCTGCACCTGCGACGACGTCGTGAACGGCAGGGCCATGATGGCGAAGTGTTCACCACCTTCGATGGTACGCATCCTGGTGGTTACGGAAAGTTCCTTGAAGTCCTCCTGCATCGACGGCGGAACGGTTCCGGCGACGCGTGCCCCCGCCTTGTCATAGACCGCGACGCCAGGGCCGAGCTGGGATTGCGGCACGTTCAGGGCACTGTCGGGTGATGGCGCGCGGATGCTGCTTACCAGAGCGTTGCCGTGGTCGTTCAGCACCCGCTCGGTGGTGCTTTTCGCGGCGCCGGCGAGGGAGATCTGGACGACGATCACCAGACCGGCGGCGACGGCGCTGGCGAGGATGGCCGTGATCGTCACGAGCTGTACCCGCAGACTCAGCCGGTCGCGCCACTCCCGCCGCCAGGTCACGACCCGTGAGGCCCAGTTCGCCACCGTTGGCCTAGCCCTCCTTCCTCGTCATCGTGAATCCGACGGCTCGAATCGTCTCGATGCCAGTCGGCGAGTCGATCGACTCGAGCTTGCTGCGCAGGCGGCGGATGAAGGAGTCGACGGTGTTGTCGCTGATGATCGCTCCGTCGGGCCACGCCGCGGCGATGACGCTCCTTCTGCGCACCACTTCGTGCGGCCGAGCGGTGATCGCCGCCAGTATGCGGAACTCGGTGGGGCTGAGACGAACCTGTCCCGCCGCGGTCCGGGCCGAGTGCGTGATCGGGTCGAGGACAAGGCCGCCGGCGCTGAGGGCGCTGGCAGGTCCACGGCGTGCCAGAACCTCGAGGCGTGCCAGAAGCACCTTGAGCTCGAACGGCTTGGTGACGTAATCGTCCGCGCCGGCGGCGAAGCCAGCGAGATGCTCGTGCGTCGCCTCGAGCGCGGTCAGGAAGAGGACGGGAGCATGCTGCCCGGCCGACTTGAGCGCCTGGACGACATCGCGGCCGTCGGCGTCCGGCAGGCCGATGTCCATGATGATCACGCTGATGTTGTTGTCCGGGCTGAACTGGCGGAGCGCCTCGCGGCCATCGTGGGCGACGACGACCTCGTAGCCAGCCTGGCGTAGCCCTCGGACCAGGATCGTCCGGATGGACTCCTGGTCCTCGCAGACCCCGATCGTGATCATCGCTTCCTCCGTCAGTACTGCGACCCTTCATGTCCGGTCCGGATGGTGACAAGCAGAACCTGCACGCAACCTTGACGCCAGTATCGGCATGCCCGCCGAGCAGGCCGGATGGCGAGCGCCGGCCGGGGAGGTGGGCCGCGGTCATCGGAGCCGCATCGCGGACGGAAGGTGCGCGCGGCCATGGCCAGCTCGGCCATCTTCGTCGCGCCGGCCCACCGAGAGTCATTCGGCATCGCAGCGCTCGAGGCCCGCACGGTCGGCCTGCCCGTCGTCGCGCACGCGGCGTCGGGAGTGGCGTCCTTCATCCGTCATCGGCACGAGGGACTGCTGGCAGACAACGACGCCGCGCTGACCCGCCACACCCTCGAGTTGATACGGAATACGAGACTTCGGGGCGCTCAGAGCGCACGGCGCTCAGGCCGAAGGCGGCAACACGATCCGGACGCTCGCCCTGCTGCTGCGCCTGCCGAGGCCGATCCGGAGCTGGGTGCTTGGTACCGAATGGTTCAGGGAAGTGGGACGCGACCCTTCCGGTGCACTTCTCCATCTTCACGGCCCTGCGCGCCCAGCTGGTTCCGGAGCCCGGGCCGACACTCGTACAGGTTGATTGCAGGATCACTTCGCGATGCTGCCGCACATGACTACCGAACTGACCGAGCGCCCACCCTCCTCCCAGGCGCGCGCGATGCTGAACAAGGTCCCCGAGATCACGATCTGGTTCTGGGTGATCAAGATCCTGTGTACGACCGTCGGCGAGAGCTTCGCCGACTGGATCAACACGACGCTCGGCGTCGGCCTCACCAACACGGCGCTCATCTTCACCGCTGTGCTGGCCGCGGCGCTCTTCGTGCAGATGCGACTCCGCCGATACGTGCCGTTGGCCTACTGGCTCACCGTCGTGGTCGTGAGTATCACCGGCACGCTCTACACCGACATCCTCACGGACAGCCAGGGCGTTCCGCTGAAGGTGAGCACCACGGTGTTCGCTGTCCTCCTGGCGATCGTCTTCGGCATCTGGTACGCGCGCGAGCGCACCCTGTCGATCCACAGCATCACCTCGACGCCCCGCGAGGCGTTCTACTGGCTCGCGGTCCTGGTGACCTTCGCACTCGGCACGGCCGCCGGCGACTGGACCCTCGAACTCAGCGGCTGGGGCCCTGGCAAGTCGGTCCTGCTCCCGGCCGCCCTCATCGCCATCGTCGTCGTCGCCTGGCGGCTCGGCGGGCAGCCGGTGCTCGCCTTCTGGTTGGCCTACATCCTCACCCGGCCGCTGGGCGCCAACATCGGCGACTGGTTCGCGACCCCGAAGTCCGAGCAGGGCCTGGGCCTCGGCACCGCTCTCACCAGTGTGATCTTCCTCGTCGCCATCGGAGCCACCGTCCTCTACCTCACCTGGTCGAAGGCGGACGTCATCCCCGAGTCGGAGGCCCCGGACACCGACGTCCACGGCGCGGGCCCCAGCAGAGAGCGACTCGCCCTCAGCCTCTACGTCGTGGCCGCGATCGCGGCCGGGCTCCTGCTCCACCACACCTCACAGATCCCGCACACGTCTGCGCTCGCCGCGGAGGAGGGCGGCGGATCGGCCTCCAACAACATCCAGCTCACACCCGCCCAGGCAGTCGCCCACTTCCCAGCGGCCGATGTAGCCAGCCTCAAGACGATCGCCGACGACACGCTCAAGAAGGTGAACGCGGGCGACCAGAACGGCGCCACGGCCCGGATCAAGGATCTCGAGACGACCTGGGACGACGATCAGTCCAAGCTCAAGCCTCTGGACAGCAACGCCTGGACGTTCCTCGACGGCCGGATCGACGACGCCCTGACCGCACTGCGGGCATCCAACCCCGACCCCGCCACCGAGAAGCAGGCGCTGACCGCGCTGTCTACGTCCTTGGGCGGCTGACGGAATCACCGTGGTCGGCGTGTTGTCGCTCCGACGGTGTCGAGCCGATTGCAGTCGACCAACCACGTGCGCGAGTCGGCGTACACGGCCAACACCCAGATCGCGGCCCGCTACGGCGGCGCGACCTCCAGCTCCGCGGTGCTGGTGCTCGACGCACCGGCAAGCACCACGGTGACGACGGCGGTCGCGATGGTCTTCGCCATCCCCATTCCGCGGCTCGACCAGGCGACCGCGGCGGACGGCTGCGAGCCGGATCCGAGCGGCGCGTAGGGCCGGTCGCGTCGACGGCGGGCCGGCCCGGCGGCGGTACCCGTCGAGACGAGGTGTCAGACGACGCTGATCGGCGCCGGGTTCGCCGTGGCGGCGCTCACTCGGCGGCGCTCCTGCGCGTGGGCGAGCCCGATGAGGCCGAGCAGGAGCGCGAGCAGGACCGCGGACGACCCGAGCGTGCCGAGGGCGAGCCCGCCCTTGGCCGCCGGCTTCGTCAGGAGGTCGCCGACGGTGGCGCCGAGCGGGCGGGTGAGCACGAACGCGAGCCAGAACAGCAGCACGTTCGACACCGCCGGGGCGTACCTGAGCGCCAGCAGCACGCCGAGGAGGCCGAGAATGAGCGTCGCGCTTCCCGCGTAGCCGAGGCCGGAGCTGTCCGAGAGGAAGTCACCCATGGAGGTTCCCAGGGTGTTCGACACCAGAATGGCCGACCAGAAGAGGCTCTCACCGGGGAGGGAGTCGATGTCGCGGATGGCGAAGGTCAGCCCGGTGCGCCGCCACACGATGAAGACGGCGATCAGCAGGGAGATGAGGATGGCCGCGCCGGCCGGATAGCCCAGGCCGAGGCCCTGTGGCCCCCAGCCCAGCGATTCGGTGCCCTTGGCGAGATACTTGTCGCTGGCGTCGCGGTTCATGAAGTCGGAGATGGTGGTGCCGGCCGTGCTGGTCGAGAGAATGACCGTCCAGTAGAACAGCGGGTTGTATGCCCTGGACCTCAGCTGGACGGCGAGCGTGCCGACGAAGACGAGGACGAGCAGCACCGTCGTCACGAAATATCCGAGGCGGAGCGTCTGTGCCAGCAGGTCGCCGGCGGTCTCCCCGAGCGTCGTCGCGGCGATCTTCATCACCCAGAATATCGCCGTGATTTCCGGCAGTTTTTTCACCACATATCTTCCCGCGTCGACGACGTCGTCCGCTGCGTCCATTTTCGTCATGGAGCCTCCCGGTGACGGTGCGATCGATGTCCTTTTCGGGTGCCATGTTCCCGGTGCATAATAATCCCCAGGGACCGGCTGACATCATCTGCACCCGCGGGTGAACCGTAGGCGTGAAAAAATGTTAGCAAGATGTGAACGAATAATTTTAGGAATTCGCCCGTTCGGAATTCATGTCTTATCCGGGAATTGTCGCGCGATCAAGGCTGGTCGTCGGATCGGTCTGGCGGGCCGCGCCCTGCCGCCCGCGTACGCGAAGGCGGCCCGGATCAGCTGGCCCACGGCCAGCGCCGCCGCTCCGACGACGCCACCCAGCCACTACCGGGGCCGGCGCGCCACCGCCGCGGCACCGCCCATCGCGGCGAGAACATAGGCGCAGACGCCGGTGTCCGTGTCCGACACCGCGACCGCGGCGTCGGACAACGCGGGACCTCGGTGGTCGACGAGCCATCGATGCAGGCTCAGGTCGAACGCGGTCGGTGTCCCGCCCCGAAGGAAGACGGCGACCGTCAGTGCGATCAGCGCGACTCCTGACGAGGCGGCGACCAGCAGGCGGGTCCTTCCGTACCTGTCCGGCCGCGCGGCAGGTGGGCGCATCGACCCGTCAGGCGTCGCGCGCATCGGCGGCCCCCCTGACGCCCGCGTGGCCGGTCGCCGTTGTCGTCATGGCGGTTCCTGGACCGAAAGTCTGCGTGGACCCGCATGTGAGGACCGTCCGTGCTCGTCACCTGGGCCGGCGGCATCCGATCCCCGGCGCCGGGCGCTGAGCCGGCACATCGTCCTCACATGAGGCCGGGGGCAGGCTGGCGAGGCTCGGCCGGCCGGCGCCGGGCCGTCGACGAGGGGGCACGGTGGCGTCGAGCGAAGAGCACCCGTGGTTGAGCCGCAGGGTCCTCCTCGCCGGCACGGCGGCCACCGCGCTGGCGGCATGCTCCACCCCGAGGCCGGACCGTGCCCCTCCGGCGGCCGACTCAGGGCCGCCCGCCCAAGAGACGCCGGTGCGGTCCCGGCCGACCACGCCACCGGGCGACGACTCGACCGGGCCGCCATCGCGTGCGGGCAGCCCCGCGGTGGCGGTCTCGCATGGCCCGCGAGACCGGCGCCAGGTGGCACTCACCTTTCATCTCGGTCCGCACCAGGCGGGGCAGGACCTCGCGCTCGCGCACCAGCTCCTCGCCGACGCCGCCGGCCTGTCCGCCCCGATCACGGTGTTCGCGGTCGGCGCCTGGCTGGCGGGGCATGAGGAGCTTGTCCGGGTCATCCTCGCCTGCGGCAACGAGCTGGCGAACCACACCTACACGCATCCGACATTGGCGATGTTGCCGGCTGACCGGATAGCGGCCGAGATCGTCGGCTGCCGTGAGGTCCTGGCGCGGCTCGCGCCGACGCAGGGCCGCTACTTCCGGCCGTCCGGCGGCGACGCCACGCCGTTGATCCTCGCTGAGGCAGGTGCCGCCGGGTACCGCACCGTAGTTGGTTTTGACGTCGACCCGCTCGACTACACGTCGCCCGGCGCGGATGCCGTTGTCGCCCGGGTGCGGGCCGGGGTGCTGCCCGGCTCGATCGTGAGCCTGCACTTCGGGTATCCGGGCACGGTCCGCGCGTTTCCCCGGATCGTCGCGAACCTGCGCGCGGCCGGCCTAGTCCCGGGCCGGCTGCACGACATCCTCGCCTGATCCCGTCCGGCTGGCCGGCGCTCCGCCACAGCCGGGCGGTCCTCGGTCAGAGCTCCCGCAGCAGGGCCAGGGCGGGCCGGCGGGCCAGGCGGCTCGCCGCCGCGACGACGCCGAACAGGGCGACGATGGCGGTCGCGAAGACCACCACCGTGCGGATCCTGTCGACGCTGACCCGCCCGGACGCCGGGTCGGCGCGGGTCGCCGGGTACGACGTCGTCGCGCAGCGCCGCGAGGTGCGCCGGCGCATCAGCCTGACCGGCCAGTACGCGGCGCTCGACGAGATGCAGACGGGCGAGGAGAACCTCCGGATGATGTGCCGGCTGCTGCGGCTGTCGGCCCGGGAGGCTCGCCGCCGCACGGCCGAGCTGCTGGAGCGCTTCGATCTGGCGAGCGCCGCCCGGCGCCGCGTCGCCACCTACTCGGACGGGATGCGCCGCCGGTTGGATCTGGCCGTGAGCCTTGCCGGCGAGCCCGAGATCCTCTTTCTCGACGAGCCGACGACCGGGCTCGATCCCCGCAGCCGGGCGGCCGTGTGGGCGACCGTCGCCGACCTGGCCGCCAGTGGCGTGACCATCTTCCTCACCACGCAGTACCTGGAAGAGGCGGACAAGCTGGCGGATCGGATCGCGCTCCTCGACGGCGGCCGGCTCGTCGCCGAGGGAACCGCGCGCATGCTCAAGGAGTCGGTGGGCGGGCAGCGCCTCGACGTCGAACTGGCCACCACTGTCGGCCCCGAGGCGTTCACGGCGATCGTCACTGGCCTCGGCCCGCGCGCCCTGGCCGTGGATGCCCAGCGTCGCACCCTTGGCATCGCCACCGACGGTACGGCCGCCCAGGTCCGCGCGCTCCTCGACGAGATCGACGCCGACCGCGACGGCGTCGCCCACTTCGACCTGCACGGCACGACCCTCGACGACGTCTTCCTCGTCCTCACCGGTCACCCGGCCGCCACTCCCGACGAGCCCGGCACCACCACCAAGGAGAGCGCTCGTGTCTGAGCTGGTCCTCGAACCGCGCATCGCCCGCCCGCCGTCCCGCCCCTCCCTGGCCGGCACGGCTGGCGAGGTGGGCACGATGATCGGCCGCGGGCTACGGTTGTCGATCCGCTCGGTGGACGGCCTGATCATGGCGCTGGCGCTGCCGATCATGCTGATGTTGATGTTCGTCTACCTGTTCGGTGGGGCGCTGCGCACCGGTGTCGCATACGTCGACTACGTGGTACCGGGCGTTCTGCTGATCTGCGCCGGGTTCGGGGCGGCGCAGACGGCGGTCGTCGTCTCCCACGACCTGTCCACCGGCGTCATCGACAGGTTCCGCTCGATGGACGTGTCGGGCGCCACCCTGCTGTGCGGGCATGTGGTCGCCAGCGTGGCGCGCAATCTGGTGTCCACCGCGATCGTGTTCGGGGTTGCGTTCGCGATCGGCTTCCGCTCGTCCGCCGGGGTGCGGGGATGGCTGGTGGCCGTCGGAGTGCTCGCGCTGTTCGTGCTGGCGCTGTCCTGGCTGTCGGCGACGATCGGCATCCTCGCCGGCTCCCCCGAGGCGGCCAACGGGTTCACCTTCTTCATCAGCTTCCTGGCCTACCCGAGCAGCGCGTTCGTCCCGATCGACACGATGCCCGGCTGGTTGCGGGGATTCGCCGCCAACCAGCCGGTGAACACCGTCATCGAGACGGTCCGCGCCGAGCTGACCGGCGGTACCGCCGGCAGCGACGCGTGGCATGCGGTGCTCTGGAGCCTCGGCATCATCGCCGTGTCGGCCGCCGGCGCAGGCCTGATGTTCAACCGCCGGACCCGCTGATGGGCGTCTCAGCCGCGCAGCTCCCGGTAGGCGTCCGCGGCCGCGGGGTGCAGCGGCAGTGGCCCGGTGTTGATCAGGTTACCGACGTCGAGGTACTGCGTGCCCCGAGCCTGTCTCGGCACGAGCTGGCCGGCGTGCTCCACCAGCACGCGGACCGTCTCCCGGATGGTGTCGTCCGACGTGTGCGTACCGGTGACCAGCAGGTTCGGCACGCCGACGGTCCGCACGGCATCGGCCGACCGGTAGATGCCCGCCGGCAGGGCGATCTCGTTGTAGTACCGACCGAACCGCTGGCGCAGCTCCGGCACCAAGCCGCCGAGCTCGATCAGGCGGATACCCCAGGCCCGGTCGGCTTCCGCGAGCACCTCGGTGGGCACGCCACCGGACCACAGCATCGCGTCGATCAGGTTGTCACGCAGCGCCCCGACGGCGTCCTTCAGCGAAAGGTGTCGGTACTGGCCGAGAACGACGCCCGCCGTGGCGAACAGCCGCTCGCCGAACAGCGCCGCCCCCGAGCCGTTGGCGCCCAGTGAGACCGATCGGCCAGCCAGATCCGTCACCGTCCGCACCGGGCTGTCCGCCCGCACGACCAGCTGCATGTAGTTCTCGTACACCCGTCCCAGCGCGTAGAGGGTGACGGCGGGGCCGAAAGCGGGCGCGCCCGTGCGGGCCGCGTCGAGGGAATCGGCCAGGGCGAGCCCGAGATCCGCCGAGCCGCTGTCGACAGCCCGGATGTTCTGCACGCTGCCCAGCGTCGGCACCACCCGGGCGTGCAGGAACGGCCGCAGCAGATTCGCGAACTCGATGTAGAAGCCGTCCGGTTCACCCGCCGCGATCGACACCGTCCGGTCGTGGGACGAGCAGGAGGAGGTGACCCCGTCAACGGCCACGCCGAGCGCAGCCGCACCGGCGCCGAGCAGCACCGCGCGCCGCGACAGCCTCACAACGCGTCCCCGAGGGCACCAGCACGGTCCACAGGTCGATCCACAGGTCGATCCACCGGTCGGCCTGCCGCCTCGGACGCGGCGTCGTCGCCGGGTGAGCGACGGCGGCGACGGCGCAGCAGGCTCGGCAGCACGATCGTCGGCGACGTGTCCGCCCGCACCGAGTCCGCCAACGACCCGCCGAAGCCCAGCGCCGGAGGGCGCGCGCCTTCCGCCGTGGGCAGGTCCACGGCCACCGCCAGTCCGTGCGGAACCTGGGTGACGAAGATCAGCCGGCCACCGTGATTGGTCGCCAGCCGCTCCGCGATCGCCAGGCCCAGCCCGGAACCCGCGACGTCCTGCCGGCCGCGGCGGAAACGCTCGGTCAGATGCGGCAGCTCCGACTCCGGCACGCCCGCGCCGTCGTCGGCGACCGTGACCCGCCCGCGCCCGTTCGGCCAGCGGGCCTCGACGGTGACCGTCACCATGCTCCCCGGCGCGTACTTGATGGCGTTGTCCAGCAGCACGTCCACGATCTGCTCCAGATCCACGTCGGTACAGCGCAGTGGGACCGAGTCGAGCGGAACCCGGTCGACCAGGCTCACCCCGCGGCTCACCGCGGCGGGCCGCCAGAACTCGATGCGTTCCCGCACCGTCGCGCTCGCGTCGCACGAGGCCGGGGCGGGCGGGCGGCGAGCTCGGTGGCGGCCGCGTCCGCGACGGCCAGCGCCCGCATGCCGTCCAGCAGCACCTGCAACCGCCCGGCCTCGGTGACCATGGAGGTGTACGTGTCCCGCGCCCCGTCCGGCAGCCAGCCGTCGAGCATGTCCATCCGCAGCCGCATCGCCATCAGCGGATTGCGCAGCTGGTGGGACGTGTCGTCGATCAGGGCCCGCTGGCGGCGGGCGGACTCGGCGACCGCGGCGGACATCCGGTTGAACGAGGCGAGCAGCGTGCGCACCTCGCTCGGACCCTGCCTCGGGGGCACGTGCGCGGCGAGCACCCCCTCCCCGACCGCGCGCAGGCCGTGCTCCAGCTGGGTGATCGGCCGCAGCACCCAGCGGACCAGCACCAGCATCACCGTCGCGAACAGCACCGCGAAGGCGAGTACGCCGAGCAGGACATGCCCCCAGACCCGGCCCACGTCCGAGGCCGCCTGCCGCTGGCTGGACAGCAGCACCACCGCGCCGGACACCTCGACGCCGTCCCCGACCGGGCGGGCGAACACCACCCGTCCCGCGGACCACGGCCGGATGTCCGGGACGCTGGCCTGCCGCTGGTTGCGCAGCGCCGCGTCGATCGCCAGGTCGACCTCGGCGGCGGCCTGGCCCCCGAGGTCACCGCGGCGCACCAGCGGCCGGCCGGCGGCGTCCACGACGGTGACGGCGTCGCCGTACAGGTCGGCGTGCGCGTCGACCTCGGGTTCGAGCTGGTCGGAGCCCGTCATGGCGAGTTCGGCGAAGCGGTTCATGTCCGCGTTTCGCCGGCTGACGAACCGGTCGGTGCGTTCCGCCGACGTGGTGTACAGCAGCGGGACGGCGAACGCGGCGAGCGCGGCGAGGCCGGCCGCGAACAGCACGATCAGCAGCCGTCTACGCACCTCAGTCGCCCAGCCGGTAGCCGAAGCCGCGGATGTTGTGCAGCGGGCTCGGCTGGCCCAGCTTCTTGCGCAGCTTCGACAGGTGCACGTCGAAGGTCCGCGACACCGCCACGTACGCGTCGCCCCACACCTCGTCGAGCAGCTGCTCCCGGCTCACCGCCGTGCCCGCCTTGCGGGCGAGGACCGCCAGGATCTCGAACTCGATCCTGGTCAGCACCACCTCCTCGCCGGCGACGGTGACGAGATGGGTGTCCAGGTCGATGGCGATGTCGTTGATCTGGACCCGGCTCGGGGCGGGGCCGTCGGCGTCCCGCCGGGCGGTGCGGCGCAGCACCGCCTCCATCCGGGCCAGCAGTTCGTCCATCCGCACCGGCTTGAGCAGATAGTCGTCCGCGCCGAGACGCAGGCCGCGCACGACGTCACGCTCGTGGGTGCCCTGCGCGGTGAGGATGAGGACCGGGGTCGCGGCGAGTCGGCGCAGCCTGCGCAGCACCTCCAGACCGCCGATGTCCGGCAGGCCGAGATCGAGCAGCAGCAGGTCGGCGCCCCGGTGGCGCAACAGCGCGTCCGCTCCCCGGGTGACCCACTCGACCGCATGCCCCCGCGCACCCAGCACGTCCCTGATCGCCCCGCCTACGCCGTGATCGTCCTCGACCAGCAACACCCGCATCAACAGCCTCATTCATCCAGCCGCGGCCCGGCCGCGGATGCCCCTCCCCCCTGGATACGTACATCACGAACAACACCAGCACGCAGGCGCCATACGGGGGAGAACGACCACCAACCACCAACACGATGCGGCTACCACCTCTTCGCCGAATTCCGGCGGCGGCGAAACCTTCGACGGCTCGATGGAGGTCCACGACGCGCGCATCGCCCGAGACCCGGTCGCAACGGTCCGCCCATCGCGCGATCAGGCCTGGCAGCAGGCGTGGACCTGGCGCCGGACGCGGTCGGCGTCGCGCCGGCGGTCGATCAGCGCTACCGGTCCGCGGCGGCAGCCGGCACGGCCCACAGCCGCACCGTGGCGTCCTTCCCACCGCTCGCCAGGACCCGCCCATCCGGGGAGAACGCCACAACCTCGACGAAGTCCGTGTGTCCGCGCAGCGGCGACCCCAACGGGCGAGGATGCGCGCGGTCGCGGAGATCCCACAACCGCACCGTGTTGTCGAAGCTCCCGCTGGCCAGCTCGTTCCCGTCCGGCGAGAACGCCACCGTCCACACGGTGCTCCCGTGCCCGGTCAGCGGGGCGCCGAGCAGGCGCGGCGCGGAGGGGTCGGTCACGTCCCACAGCCGCACGGTCGTGTCCTTGCCGCCGGCGGCGAGGGTACGCAGGTCCGCGGAGATCGCCAGCGCGTAGATGCTGCCGGACGCACCGGTGACGACCCGGGTGAGCTCGCGGGGGGCGTTCGGCTGGATCGTCGACCACAGCCGCACCGTGCGGTCGGGCCCGTCGTCGTCCGGGCTCGCGAGCAGCGTGCCGTCCACGCCGATCATCGGCCGGGTCCAGCCGATGTCGGTGTGACCGACGGCGAGAGTGCTGAGCAGGCGCGGCCGGGCGAGGTCCGCGACGTCCCACAGCCGCAGCCGGCCGTCCTTGCTCCCATCGACCAGCGTCCCGCCCCAGACGAACGCGAGCAGCGTCACCGGCGCGCTGGCAGCGGGCAGGGTCGTCGCCAGCGGCCGCGGACGTGCCGGGTTGCGCACGTCCCACAGCCGTACCGAGCCGTCCCAGTTGCCGCTGGCCAGCACATCCCCGTCCGGCGAGAACCGGACGGCGAGCACGCCGGCGGAGCGCCCGGGCAGCGGCGGACCGAGCGGCCGGGCGCGGGCCGGGTCCCTGACGTCCCACAGCCGCACCGTGCCGTCCTTGCCGCCGCTCGCGAGCACGTTCCCACGCGGCGAGAAGGCCAGCGCCGTCACCCAGTCGGTATGACCGGTCAACGGCGCGGACAGGGCGGGGGCGCCGCCGCCGGCCCGGCCGCCGTAGCAGACACAGAGGATGATCAGGATGGCGGCGGCAGCCGCTCCCACGGACAGCCGGACGAGGCGCCGCCGGCCGCAACGACCGGGCTTCCTGGACCATCCGGGCCGCCCGGACGAGCCAGGCTGCTCGGACGAACCAGGCTGCTCGGACGAACCAGGCTGCTCGGACGAGCCAGGCTGCTCGGACGAGCCGGGCCGCGCCGGGGCAGGCGGCCCGTCGGCCAGACGCCCGGGGCTCGGCTCGAGCCCCGCATCGCTGGCTCCTTCGCCGCTGACACCGTGCCACGCGCCTCGGCGACCGGAATCCGCGGGCAGGCACGAGGACCAGGGCGAAACCGAGGGCGGGCCGAACACGGGGGCTTCGATCGGCGCCGCGGCGAGGTCGGGCACGGCCACCTGCACGCGGCGCCCCACCCCGCTGGTCACCGCGGAGGTCGGCGGGCCGGGCCAGGCGGGCGGCTCCACGGGTGCCTGCGCGGCGTCGCGCACATCGTCATCGTCGATGCGGACCGCGAGGTCAGCGCGCGCGGGCCAACCCGGTCCGTACCCGCGGGCGGCGGCCCGGGCCAGCTCGATCGCGAACTCCCTCGCCGACCGCGGTCGCACGGCGGGATCGGCGGCGAGGGCGCGCAGCACGACCCGGGCGACCGGGCTGGGCACCCGCGACGGCAGGCGCAGCCGGTTCTCCCCGTGCTCCCGCCACAACATCCGCATCGGCCCGTCCGCGCGCGGCCCGTCAGGCGGCTCCGCGAGCAGTTGGTAGAGCACCACGCCGAGCGCGTACACATCGGCGGCGGGAGTGAGCGGCCGCTTCTCCAACTGTTCGGGAGGCATGTAGAGCGGGGTGCCGACGACCGCGCTCATGGTGGTTGGCGCGTGTCGGACCAGCTTCGCGATCCCGAAGTCGACGACCTTCAGCACACCGCTGCCGTCGAAGAGGATGTTGTCCGGCTTGATGTCGCGGTGCAGGATGTCGTGCGCGTGCGCGCAGGCGAGCGCGCCGGCGACCGCGACGCCGACGGCACAGGCATCCAGCTGGCTCAGCCGTCCCCGGTATCGGCTCAGGGTGCCGCCCACCAGCCTCTCCATGATGATCAGATGGAGATCATCGACCTCCTGGTAGTCGTAGACCTTGACGATGTGCGGGTGGTCGAGCTTCGCGAGGATCCGCGCCTCGGTGACGGAGCCGATGGCTGTGCCGCGCCCGCGAGCGTCCAGCACCTTGATGGCGACATCGCGATGCAGGCTGTTGTGCCAGCCCGCGAAGACCTGGCCGAATCCGCCTGCGCCGATCTCCTCGCCGACCGTGTAAGCGGGCAGGGCCGCAGCCAGCCGGGCCGCCTCGGCCGTCACTCCCCGAGCCCCGAAAAGGAAATTCTCAAAGCGTCTGATGCAAGACCGAACGTCTCACGTGGCACAATTCGTGATCCTACGGCCCCGTTTGGCCGATTCACTCGCGCGGCAGCAACGTGCCCGGACAGCAAGCACCAGGTAACGGGACCGCCAACCGCCGGGGAACACGGCCACCCCACCCCGGCCGGATCGGCCACGCCGGCAATGGTGCGGCTCCCGTCGCGGGGCACCGCGACCTCGGAGAGAACAACGGCGGGCATCGATACCTTTTGGTTCGAACCGGACGGCACGCACGTCCGTGACAACGTAGGCGAACCAGTCGATGCCGCGTCGAAGGGACCCGATGAGACCCCGACGGCTCGCCGCGGGCATCGCGGCGATCTGCGCCCTGGTGGCCTGCGCCCTCGTCATCCCTGCGACCACCGCCGCGGCCGCCCCGACCCCGAATCCGAGGGCACCGGGTGGCCTGGCAGGAGAAGGCCAGACGCCGCTACCCGACATGCCCGGGCCGACGACTGGCGGGAGCGTCGACCTGCGTGCCGTCGCCTGCCCGAGCGGCGGGTCGATCGTCGTGTCCGTGTCCATCGCGGCCGACCTCGCGCGACTCCTCGCCGCCGAGCGGCCCACCGGAGTGGCGCTGTGCGGCCAGGGCTACCGGGACATCGGCGTGCAGATCGCCCTGCGCCGACAGAACTGCGGGCCGTCCGACGACCAGGTCTGGCGAGAACCAGCGGCCGCGTGCAGTCCGCCGACCGCCATCCCGGGCACCTCCCGCCACGAACTCGGCCTCGCGGTCGACTTCAGCAGCCCGACGCCCCTCGCCTACTTCTGGCTGGCGACCAACGCGCCGCGCTTCGGCCTGCACCCGTTGGTCGACGGCTCGGAACCCTGGCACTTCAGCGTCGACGGCCACTGATCCAGGTCCTCGCCGCGCCGCGAGGACGTCACGGTGCCGGGGCGGGCAGGCCGTTGGCGTCCTCGAGCGCCCTCGCCAGTACCGCCTGGCGCGCCGCCGCCCAGCGGACACGCCACTCGTCGACGTCGCCGCCGCAGGCTCGCACATAGGCCTGGGCGACCTCCCAGCGAGGCAGCGCCCGGCCGTCCGCCGCCCGCGCCAGGTGCGCCGGCGAGAAATGCGCCTCGACCGCCATCTGACGGTAGGACAGCGAACCAGCCTGCTGGCGCAGCTCGCGCAACGAAGCCGCGAAATCGCGAACCGGACCGGGATATGACGGAAGCGGACGCTCAGGTCGGGCCATGGGCCAACTCCTCGGCGCGCGCCCGGCCAACCGCCCCCCGTGGACAGCTGTCCCCTGTATCCGAACGCTCGTCGCGAACAACCCTAACCGCCTCCCCACCACAGCCAATGTCGCAACCAGGACACAACCTGTTCGAGAAGTGAAGGCGGACTCAGGTCAGTGTGGTTTCCCCGCGCACACGGGCGGCTGGTTGATGCCACTGGCGTAGAAGGCCCAGGTTCCCTGGTCAGGTCCGTGGGCTCCCCGCGCGCAGGCGACGGGCAGCGGATCGGCCCGCAGCCTCTGCAGCGCGGTGAGGTCGAATCGAGCCACCTCCCGATCACCACCGGCCACGAGCGTCCGGCCGTCCGGGGAAAAGGCCAGTCCGACCACCGAGCCCGACGGGCCGGGAAGCGGGCTGGACAGCGGCCTCGGCGTCGCCGGATCGGTGAGATCCCACAGCGCGACGAGACCCTTGTCGTTCCCGGCCGCGAGGATGCCGCCGGCAGAACCGGACAGGCGCACCGACTGGATCGAGCCGCCCAGGTCGGTGAGCACGACACGGTGCGGGTTCCCGGGTCTGCGCAGGTCGAAGACCGCCACCTCACCGGTCGGATATCCGGCGGCCACGAACTCACCGTTCGGAGAGAACGCGACCGAGTTCAGCAGGTCCGCGGAGCCGCCGTCGGCCTGCCCGCCGATACTCAGCTTCCGGATCAGGACCGGGTGGCGCTCCCGGCTGGCGGGGAGCCGCCATTCCAGGATGGTCCCGTCGTTGCTGGCCGCGAAGAGCATGTGACCGGTGGCGGAGAAGGCCACCGCGCGTACCTGGGCGTGCGGCTCGGTACGCACCGCGAGGAGAGTGGGCCGCGCCGGATTCCGGACGTCCCACAGGCGGACCGTGTTGTCGTCGCTGGCCGACGCGAGGATCGTGCCGTCGGGCGAGAACGCCACGTCGTCCACGAAGTTCTGATGCACCTCCGGCGGCCGACCGAGGAGGCGGGGCGCCTGGTGGGGCCTGAGCTCCCACAGCATGATCCTGCCGTTCTCGTTGCCGGTGGCGAGGAGGCCACCTCCGGGCGCGAACGCGATCGATCGCACCCGTCCACCGGGGCTTCTCTGACGCCCGCCGCCCAGGATCCGCGGTTGCGCGGAGTTCCCGAGATCCCAGGCGGCGATCGTCTCGTCGTCGCTACCGACGCCAAGCACCGTGTTTCCCGGCGCGAACTCGAGGGCGTAGACCGAGTTCGTGTTGACCGCGAGCCGTGGAGAACGCTCGACCACCTCCCCGGGGTCCGCGACCCGCCAGGTGGTCACCACGCCACTCAGCGGATCGGTGGTGAGCAGCCGGTCGCCACTCGAGGTGAAGGTCATCGTCGTGACGGCTCTGGCGGACGGCCTCAGCGAGGCGAGCAGGTGTGGCCGATCGGGCTTTGCCACGTCCCACATCTCGATCGTTCCCTCGTCGTTCCCGACGGCGAGGGTCCGCGCGTCGACAGTGAGCGCGAGTGCCTTCGGGATCGTTCCGAACGGGCGCGGCAGCAGGTGCACCGACGGTGGTCGGCCGTTCGTTCCGAGGCCGGTGAGCACGGCCGTGCCTCGCTCACCGGCGAGCACGACCGTCGTCCGGTCAGCGGCGAGGACAAGCGCGCTGACCGCGCCGACAGGACTGGCCAGCGAGGCCGTCGGCACCGGGTGGGCGGGATCCGCGACGTTCCAGCCGGAGATCCTTCCGCTCCCGTCGGCGGACACGAGGACCGTCGCGTCCGCCGAGATCGCCATGGCCCTGACCGCGCCACCGCCACTCGGTTGCCGCGTTCCCAGCCGCACACCCGTCGCAGGCCCGCCGGGCGTCAGGAGGACAACGGTGGCGTCGCCACAACCCGCCGCAAGAAGTCCGGGGTGCGAGCTGACCGCGATGGCGTTGGCGGGCGCTCCGCCGCCGCAGGAGCCGCTCAGGAGGGGCCGCGGTGGCCCGGACCCAGTGACCTCCCACATCCGCACGGTGCCCTGCTGATCGGCCGACGCGAGCAGGGCGTCGTCCGAGCTGAACGCCATCGCGTTGAGATACACCGTTCCCGGGATCCGCCACAGCGGCGACGGCTTCCCGGAGGCACCGTCGACAAGGCGCCGCAGGGAGATCTCTCCGTGGCGGCTCGCCGCGAGGACGCGTCCGGACGGCGCGAGGACGGACGCTCCCTCGATGCCGGCGTAGATACCGCTCAGGCCGCCGGTGTAGCGGCTCGCGGTCAGCGTGTTGATGAGAGACGCGCGCGCCACGTCATCGTCCTTCAGTGCCATGGCGGCGACGGCGAAGCTGAGGGCACCCTCCGGATCCCGCGTGCGCAGGGCATCCGCCTCGGTGACCATGTGGTGGGCGACGGCCGTGCGCCGCGCCGAGGTCGCGGCCCGCTCCTGGTCGATCGCGATCGCGGCTACCAGCAGGGCGACCAGCGTCGCGGCGAGGACGCCGGCGGAGCTGATCCGCAGGCGCCGAAGACGGCGGCCGGCCCGGGCCTGCTGTTCCGCGGTTCGGCGCGCGCGATCGCGGCAGGCGGCGACGAACTCCTCCGCGAGCGAATCAAGTCGTGGTGCGGGCGGCTCGGACGGGTGTTCCGACACGGGTGTCCCCGGACCCAGCACCTCGACCATCGTGGCGTCCACCCGCGGCTGGCCCCAGAGGTACGTCTCCGCGCGGTCGGCCGCGTGCCATTCGGCGGCGGCACGCTCGATCGCGCGCGTTCTGGACAGCGCCGTCGACCATTCGATGATGAGCAGATCCAGTGACGCCCACTGCGTCAGCAGCGCCTCGTGTGTGGGGGTGATCCAGCGGTCGCCGTCGTCGCTCGCGTCACCGGTCAGCAGCCTGCGTTCGAGAAAGGTGTCGAGAGCCTTCTGCTCGCTGTCACTGAACTCCGCGCGACGCAGCCGGCGTCGGCTCCGTCGACCGGACTCGTCCAGGGTGACCAGCCGCAGCAGGCAGACGAGGATCTGCCGGGCGGTGAGCCCGCTGGCGCTCGCGGCGGTCGCCAGGGCCAGCTCGGCGCCGCCGACCAGCGCGCCGGACACCCCGCCGAGGTCCCGGTAGCGGGCGGCCGGGATCGTCGTGCCCCGAGCCCGCCCCTCGGCCAGCTGGCGCAGGGTGAAGGCCAGCAGGGGCAGGGCCTCGCCGGTCTCCGTCTCCGCGACCATCGTGGAGACGAGTCCCCGCTCGAAGGTCAACCCTGCCAGCCGCGCAGGCTCCTCGATCGCGAGGCGGAGCATCGCGGGCGAGAGGGGACCAAGCAGGAACGGGTGGATCGTGACATCCGCGAGTTCGGTCATGTCGCGCAGGTCGTCGAGGAACTCCGACCGGATGGTCACCATCAGTCGCACCGGGCCGGCCAGCGCGCCGGCGATCAGCCTCGCCAGGCGCGATCGCCGCTCGGCCGCAGCCCTGGTGAACAACTCCTCGGCCTGGTCAAGCGCGAGGACGAGGTGCCGGTGCCAGATCTCGGGGCGTGTGAGCAACAGTTCCGCGGCCAGCCGGCGCAACCCCAGATCGTCCGGCTCGTCGAGTTCGGAACGGACGCGGGCGAGCGACCAGTCGACGCCGAGCTGGCGCGCGGCGGCCACGAGCGTGTGCGCCAGGCCGTCCAGCGGATCGTCCAGCGGCTGCCAGGCCCTGGTCAGCACCCACGCCGATTCCGCGTGTAGCGCGGGGACCAGTCCGGCGCGCAGAAGCGAGGACTTGCCGCAGCCGGAGGGTCCGGCGATGGCCAGCAGCGACGGAGTCGATCCCGTCGGCGCACGCAGCAGCCGGAGAGCATCGCGGATCTCGACGTCGCGGCCGAAATAGGTCCTGGCGTGTTCGGTGGAGAACGGGTGCAGGCCGGGATAGGGGTTACTGCCGCGCCAGCCGGTGTAGCCACCTCCCATGGCCCGCAGCTCGCCGTCCAGGGCATGCCGTGCGGAGACCGGATCGTCGTGGCACTCGATGTAGTGCACTTCGTCGAGCAGCGGGCTCGACACCCCGGCCTCGACGCGCAGCGGAAGCAGGCGGCAACCCAGCAGGACAGCCATGCCCACCTCGGCGTTGCACCAGATCGACGCGTTGAACGCCCGGGTCACGACGAAGACCACCGCGTCCGCGGCCCGCAGTTCCTGAGCGATTCGATCTCGCCAGGCGTCACCTGGGCGCATTCCGTGACCGCGATCGGCGGCGAGAAACGGCTCGTGCCCGTCCTCCCTGAGCCAGCCGAGTATCTCCCGGGCCCGCCCGCCATCCGCTTTCTCGGTGTAACTGACAAAGACTCGCGCCACGAACCCTCCTCGGGCCGTCCGACGGCACCGCCCCACAGCTGAAGGATCTCGTCAGCGAGTCAGCTTCCTAATCGTGACCATGCCGAGCTTCGTGAAGGGAAGACCCGGCGGGATCACAGGATTCTGATCCACCGTTCCGCCGCAGCGCAGAAGATAGGAGCCCACCGGATCCGACACTGCGAAGATGGTGACCGGGTCGGGGAACTTCTGCGGCTGGTCGTCCGTACGCCCGACGTTCACCGTGACGCTCCAGGCACCGTCCCGCCCGGGGACGATCCGCCCCTGCAGGTACCTGTTCTGCAGATGCGGCGGACTCGTCATGACCCACAGCTGCACCCCCGCGGGGATCGATCCCACGACCTTTCCCGTCAGGGTGTGCCGTCGGCCGCCGTACGTCGTCACGACTCGTTCGGCGTCCGGCTGCAGGCCGTCTACGGACAGACCGGCCACCGTCACCGGCACAGCGGCGGGCGCCGGACGCGATGCCGGCAGCGGTGGGCAGGAGGCCACCGGGGTCGGTTTCGGCCTGATCGCCGCGACCGTCGGAGTCACCGGCGACGGCGACGATTTTCCGCCTCCGCATCCCGATAAGGATGCGACGCACGCCATGGAGATGACAGCAAGCATGGAGAACTGACGGCGCAGCATTGACAACCCCCGTTTGTCATAGCCGACGACCGGACGGGAACCGCCTCAGGCCCGCTCCGGCCCACGAATGAAGCGTAACAGGACCATCGCTTCCACCGGCCACGAATCTGTCGCGAAAATCGCATTCACGGGCTCGGCAGGCGAACGACTCGAAGTGCAGCCCAATCCGGGCGGACGAGTCGCGTGCGGAAGTCGGCCCCGCCCTCCGCGCCGCCGGCATCACGCCGCCGGAACCCCGGATTCCCGCCTCCGCCGGCCGAACGCGGCGATCGCAATGCGGAGACGCAGGAGCCCCTTGCTAGGGCTCGGGGTTCTGGCGGTTGGCGCGGAACTGGTCGATGACGACGGTGAACTGGCCGTTGACGGTGACGTCGGTGATGCCGGCGAACAGGGCGCCGGTGCCGGGCAGGGCGACGACGGTGCGGACGCAGATCACGAAGGACGCGCCCGGTTCGAGGGTCTCGGCGCCGTCGCCGGGGTTGCCGGCGCCGCAGTCGGCGCCCGCGGGGGCGAAGTGGATCTGCGGCTCACCGGAGACGCCCTGGTCGCGCAGGGCCAGCTCGGCGGCCAGTCGGGCGCGGTCGGCGCCCTGCGTCTCGCTGTCGGCGGTGGCGAACGCGCGGCCGGCCTCACGGGCCGCCTGCGTCACGCCGAACGCGGACTTCTGCACCGCGAACACACTCAGGAACAGGTACACGAACGGGATGAGCAGCACGATCGACAGTCCGACGAATTCGATCATCGCCGAGCCCTCGTCGCGGCCCGGCCCGCGAGCGGCCCCCAAGCCTGCCATCGGCCCCGCTCCCGGTCCCGCACCAGCCGTCCGGCCCGGGCCGGGATCGCGGCCCCAGACCATCGCCGACCAGGCGGCCGCGGCCGAGCGCCATCCCCGCCGTGCTCGTGACGTCGCTGTCACGGCTGCTCCTTGACGGCATGGCCGGTGACGGTGAGGGTGACGCCGTCGCCGAGCGGGACGAGCACCAGGGGCACGACGACCCGGCAGGTCACCTGGACGAGCGGGGTGTTGTCGGGTCCGTCGACGTCGGTCCCGGTGCAGGTGGTGTCCGAGCGGCCGGGGATCGTCCGGGCGATGAGCGCCTGGGCGTAGGGGCCGCCGTCGCCGGCCGGGACGCCGAGGTTGGCGGCGTGCCGGGCGCCCTCCGCCGCGTCGGCCGCGAGCGTGTTGCGGACATAGAGGAGCAGCCCGACCTGCAGGATGCCAAGGAACAGGAACAGCAGCAGCGTCCCGACCAGGATGAACTCGACGACGGCTGATCCCGCGTCAGCTGGTTCACCCTCCACCTCGACGTCCGCGCCGACGTCGGCCGAGGCGCCCAGGTCGGCCCTGACGCCGACATCAACATTGACATCGGCACCGGCACCGGCACCGGCATCGGGCTCGACACCGGCATTGGATGTGGCCCCGGCCTCGGCCCTGGCACCGACGCCGGCGGGATCGTCGGCGGCCGTTACGGCCGCCGGCTCACTTGCCGCCGCCACCGCCGACGCCGGACACCGAGTTGATCGCCGAGTTGAACAGGTTCTGCAACGCCGGCGTCGCCAGGGTCGCGATCGCCACCACCAGCGCCGCCGTCATCACGGTGATCATCACCCAGCCGGGGACGTCACCCCGGTCGCGGTCCCGGCCGCCGCGGGAAGCGCCCCCGCCGACCGCACGCCAGGCGAGCAACCTCGCCGTCATGGCCTGCCCGATACGTCGTCCCATGTCCCCTCCTCCAAGGCTGCCGAATGCCACCGGTGGTCGGAACGCCCCACCGCGGGGTCCGGCCCCGCAGGCCAGACCCGGGCGGGTGGCCCACCACCGCGTCTCGTTCCTGGCGCGCTCACTGGGCGATCACCGTGAAGCTCACCAGGGCGGGATAGAACGCGAAGATCACCGTGGTCGGCAGCACCAGGAACACGACCGGGATCATCATCGCGATCTCCTTGCGGCCACCGGCCTCCAGCAGCTGCCGCTTGCCGGCCTCGCGGACGTCCATCGCCTGGGCGCGCAGGATGTCGGCCAGCGGGGTGCCGCGCTCGATCGCGACGGCCATGCCGTCGACGAACCGGGTCAGCGGCGCGAGGGCCGTGCGCGCGGCGATGCCCTCCAGCGCCTGCACGAGCGTGGCACCGGCGCGGGCGTCGGCGAGCGCCAGGCGCAGCTCGCGGCCCAGCTCGCCATGGGTGAGCCGGCCGACCCGCTCCAGGGCGCCGATGGCCGACTCGCCGGCCGTCACCGCCAGCGCCAACAGCTCGGCGATCGTGGGGAACTCCAGCAGCATCTGGTCCTCGCGCTCGGCGATGGCCCGGGTGAGCCAGTAGTCGCGGGCGACGACACCGCCGGCGGCACCGGCGACGATGAGCGCCACGCTGACGAGCGCGGGCGGCCCGATGCCGAGCAGCGCGCGCAGGGCCAGCAGGAACGCGCCGAGCAGCGCGCCGCACACCGCGGCGATGACCTGCTGGACGCGGAACTCGTCGATGCTGGTGCGCCCGCCCGCCTGGGTGAGACGGCGCTGCAGGGCCGCCCGGCCGCCGAGGAACCGGTCCAGCCGCGCGGCGACATCCGCCAGCAGCGGCCGCAGGAGCGCCTCGACGGCGGCGAAGCCTGGCCGGGCGCTGCTGCGCGGTCGGTCGGCGAGCAGCCGCGACGGACGCGGCGTGTCCCGCAGGTAGGGATCGACGCGGTCGGCGAGCTGGATGCGCCGGGCCCGCGGCGACCGGTAGACGATGACGACCAGCCCGATCCCCACCAGCAGACCGAGCAGCGCCCCGGCGGCGACCATGGTCACGACCGCACCCCCGCTCCCCCGAAGCCGGGATCGTCATCATCCGGATCGCCGAATCCGCCGGACCCGCCGAATCCACCAAGTCCGCCGGGTCCGCCCGCCCAGCCCCCGGTGTCGCTGCCGGGGCCGCCGCCGAAACCACCACCGGGCATCCGGGGTCCGCCGCCGGGGCCGAGCCTCGGCCGGGCGCCGGGCGGGTCCGCGGGGGGAGCGCCGCCGACGGTCGCCGCGACCGGCTCTGCGTCCGGTACCGCGGCCGCGGTACCGCCGCGCAGCACCCGGCCTTCCTCCGGCAGCCGGCCGATCCGCCGCATCAGGACGTAGGCCAGCGCCGACACGCCACCGCCGATCGCCAGCACCAGCACGCCGGTCGGGCTGTCGTAGGCCCGCACGTTCTGGCCGCGGGTGGCGAGCAGCAGCAGCACGATCCAGGGAGCCGCCAGCGCCAGGCGGGCGGCGTTGACCGTCCAGCCCTGCCGGGTCTCCAGCTCCGCGCGGGTGCGGGCGTCCTCGCGCAGGAAGGTCGACAGGGTGCGCAGCAGCCGGCCGAGGTCGGTGCCGCCGACCTCGCGGGCCATCCGCAGCGACTCGATGATGCGGTCGGCGACCGGGTCGGCGAGCTCGTCGGCGAGGCGGTCCAGGCAGGTCGAGAACGACCCGGTGGCGCTGTAGTCCTCACCGAAGCGGGTGAAGGCGGGGCGCAGCTGCACCGGCCCGCGCACCCCGACCGCGGCGAGGCCCTCGGGCAGCGACATGCCGGCCCGCACGGCGCTGGCGAGGTTGTCCACGACGTCGGGCCACAGCTCCCGCAGGTCGTGCATGCGGGCGTGCCGGCGGCGGACGATCAGTGTCCGCGGCAGCAGGGCCGCGAACAGCGCGAAGGCACCGGCCAGGGAGATCGTTCCGGTCAGCGCGAGCACGACGAGCCCGACCAGGACGCCGAGCGCGGCGCTGATCGCGACGAACTGCCGCGGGTTCAGGCCGCGGATGCCAGCCTGGGCGAGCAGCTCGGCGGTGGCCGTCTCCCAGCGCATGACGGTCGGGCCGGCCGAGGCGCGGGGACGGCCGCTGGTGACGATGAGGAACAGGCCGAGCCCGAACAGCAGGCCGAGGAAGATTCCCATCAGTGCTCCACCGCGATCTCGGGCCAGCCGCCGGCGGGCCGCCGGTGTGCCTGCCCGTGGGGATGGTCGTGGTCGCCCTGGGCCAACAGGGTGGGCAGGTCGTAGCCGGCGCGGGCGAAGCGGTCGGCGTGCGGCGGATAGCCGTCCGCGCGCACCAGGCCCTCCGCCCGGGTGCGGTAGATCTGGGCGATCTCGACGATGTCGCCCTCGGCCCGGCCGGGCAGGGCGACGATCTCGGTGACCCGGCGCCGGCCGGAGACGTCCTTGGCGAGGTGGACGACGAGGTCGACGCTGGCGGCGACGGTCGGCACGACGAACGCGTGGCTGACGTTCTCACCGGCGAGCAGCGGCAGCGTGCACAGCTTGGTCACGGCCTCGCGGGCCGAGTTGGCGTGCAGGCTGCACATCCCGGGCAGGCCGGAGTTCAGGGCGATGAGCAGGTCGAGCGCCTCCTCCTGACGCACCTCGCCGACGAGCAGGCGGTCCGGGCGCATCCGCAGCGCCTCCTTGACCAGCCGGCGCAGCCGGATCTCGCCGCTGCCCTCCAGGTTGGCCTGGCGGGTCTGCATCGCGACCCAGTCGGGGGCGCGCAGCTTGAGCTCGAAGACCTCCTCGCAGGAGATCACCCGCTCGCGCGCCGGGATCGCCGAGCCGAGGCAGTTGAGCAGCGTCGTCTTGCCCGCCTGGGTGCCGCCGGCGACGATGACGTTCAGACCGGCCACCACCGCGGCCTCGAGGAACGCGGCGGCGGCGGCGGTGATCGTGCCGAGCCCGATGAGCTCGTCAAGGCTGCCCGCGCTCAGCACGAACTTGCGGATGTTGATCGACCAGTGCACCCGGGTGACGTCCGGGATGACCACGTGCAGCCGGGAGCCGTCGGGGAGCATCGCGTCGACGAACGGCGTCGACAGGTCGACCCGGCGGCCGGACGATTTGAGCATCCGCTCGACCAGATCCTGCACCTGGTCGGCGGTCAGAATCGTCGTCGTGAGTTCGCTGCGGCCGGCGCGGGCGACGAATACCCGGCCCGGCTCATTGATCCAGATCTCCTCGATGGACGGGTCGTCGAGATGGCGCTGCAACGGGCCGAACCCCGCGACCGCGTCGTAGACCAGGCGGGCCGTGACATCCCGGTCCACCACGGGCGGAAGGTCGCTGACGAGAACACGTTCCTCGTAGTCCGCGAGCACCTCGAGAACAAGCTGGCGCACCTGCGCGGGATCGCGCACGGGATCGAGGGAACGCCGCCGGACGAGCTCTCGGACCTCGTCCTCGACGAACGATGTGGCGTCCATCCACCCGCCGCGTGCCACCGCCACGAAACCGCTGCTCCTCCGGCTCCGCTTCTTCCTTCGCCCGGATAATTGCTACGAAGCGTAGAAAGAAGGTCACTCCAAATCAAGCCCCGACGATCGGGGCGGACGCAACAACGTTCGCACAACCTCCCATCGCCCGTCGGGCCGGGTAGGACACAGCCAGGTCACGGTGTGCACAGCGTCCCACCTTGACCACCCGATGCGTCACTCTCCGCAACTATCGTCCCGCGTGCGGAGCGAGACAGGGGCATCACGGGGCGCACATGCCGGTCGCGACCAGCCGTGTACCGACCGCCCTGGAAACGCCCGCGCGATTTCGGCCTCGAATCGTCGTCGAGGCGATAACCTCGCTGCGGTCCCTAACCCGCGCGACCGTCTTGCCACAACCGCCTGCCAGGTCGACCGGTGGTGCCTCCCCCCACCCCGCCGATCCCACCCGGTGAGCGGCCGACACCTGCCTCGGGGGTCTCTTCCGTGTCCGGTCAGCCATCGATAGCTGGGCTCGCCCGCTGCCCGCGAGTAGCCTGTCCGTCCGCTCCGGCGGCGCTGCCCGGGGCCCGGCGGGGATGTGGACCGCGCGGCCCGAAAGGGGCGGCCCGATGAGCGGAAATCGGGATTCGCAACCGTCAGACATGTTCGACACGACCGCCTGGAAAATGTTCTGGCGAATTGTCGAGAACTGCCCGGTGGCGATATTCGCGACCGATGCGGTCGGCCGGCATCTCTTTGTGAACCAGCCGTGGTCCGAACTGACCGGACTCCCCCGCGACGAGGCCGTCGGCCACGGGCTGGAGCAGATCGTCCACCCTGACGACCTCGCCACCGTCAGCGACCACTGGCGACGCCTGATCACACACGGCGACGGCTTCTCACTCCGGATCCGGCTCATCGCGCCCGGCCGGCCGGCCCCGCCCGCGATCATGCAGGCGGTGGAGACGTCCGCCGGCGACGGTCGTCGACGCATCGTCGGTACCCTCACCCCGGCCTCGCCTCCCGTGCCCGAGGGCGACAGGCTCGCCGGCGACCTCCTCGACACCGATCTGCTCGGCGACGACCGTCTCGGCGACGACCCGCTCGAGCACGATGTCCTCGGCCGGATCGCCTTCACCGAGGATGCCTTCACCGAGGATGCCTTCACCGAGGATGCGTTCAGCGAGGATGCGTTCAGCCAGGATCTGTTCCGCCCGGACATATTCCGCCCGGACATGTTCGGCTCGGAGCTGTTCGGCCAGGAGATCCTCGGCCGGGACGCGCTCGGACCGCAGGCACCCGGACCGCAGGCACCCGGACCGTGGGCGGGCCGGGCGGACGGCATCCTGCCCAGCGGCCCGGACCGGTACGGCATCTTCGACGGGCTCAGCGGCCACGACCCGTTCGACGAGGCCGCCCAGGCCCTCGGCGCGTCCGGCGCCGCCGACGACGACGACCAGCCTGATCATCAGGTGGACGGCCCGCGTCAGACCGGCGACCGCCCGGCGCATCGCCGCCATCCGTCCGGGTCAGGACGGGTCCCGCCGCCGGGCTCCGCCCACCCTTCCGGCACCGGCCGACGCGACACGACAAGAGAGCCCCCGTCCGGGCCACCGGCACGATCGCCCGACCAGGGCGGCTCCTCGGCCGGCGAGCCACGCTGGACGGTTCCCCGGCCGCGCCGCCCCGTCCCCGGTGAGCCGACTCCCGGCCGCGCGGGCGGGGCGAACGCCGCGGAGGAGCGTGCGCCGTCCTATCCCCGCGGGGCGCTGCCCCCGGGCGCGGAGTGGCGCGCCGCCGTCGTGCTGCACCGGAATGAGGAGGCCGACGTGCGCCCGACGGTACCCACCGAGCTCCTCCGGCCCCACGATGACGGGGACTGTGGCTGCATGTTGGCCGAGATGCGCCGGATCGAGGAGGCCTGTCGTGATCGGGAACGCTGGCTGACGACGCTGCTCGCCGAGCTGACGACCGCGGTGCTCATAGCCGACCGGGACGGTGCCGTCGTCGCCGTCAACCAGCTGTACTGCGATCTGTTCGACCTGGCGGAGTCACCGGTCGACCTGGTCGGTACCGACTGTCGCCGGCACCTGCGTCCCCGCGCGGGCCTGGTCGACGACCCGTCCGGGTTCGCCGCCCGGCTGGACACGCTGCTGCGGCGGCGGCGGACGCTGCGCCGCGAGGCGGTGATGTTCGCCGACGGCCGGGTGCTCGAGCGCAGCCACATCGCGCTGACCTCCGCCGACGGATATCGGGGCCACCTGTGGCTCTACTGCGACGTCACCGACCGCAGGATCCTCGAAGCCGAGATCGAGGGTCTGATCTCCGGGCTCTGAGCGTGCGCCTCCCGCACGCGTGGTCGGCGACTGCCCGCGGGCACCGGACCGGACCGCGCCGCCGCCCGCGCGTCACGACCGACTAGTACACCCCGCCGTAGTGGCGGGCCTGCAGGTCCTGGGCCTGGCCGACCCAGTCGTCGGAGAGGATGCGGTCCCCGAAACCGTCGAGCATGCGGGCCAGCCGGGCCACGTCCGTGTCACCCATCTCGGCGAGCTGCCCGAAGGTCGTGATGCCCAGCGACCGCAGCCGCGCCTCGATCACCGGGCCGACACCGACGATCTCCTTCAGGTTGTCCCCGGCGGTGGTACCGGCGTCCAGCAGTCCGTTCCAGCGAGGCGACGGCTCCATGACGACCCGGCCGCCCGCCGCCTGCTCGCCGGTCGCCCCGGCGCGGACCCCCACCGCCAGCGCGGCGCCCACTCTCGACGACGCGCCGGCCACCGCCGGCGGCCGCTCCTTCGTGGTCACCGCCGGCCGCGCCAGTCTCGTGGTGACGTCGCCGACCATCGCCTCCCGGGGGCCCTCCAGGAGCGGGTGGCGCCCGAAGCCCGCGTCCGCGATCCCGCCGTCCCCGCGGTCCGCGATCCCATGCCCGGGTTCGGCGGCGCCAGCGGGCTCGGCCCCACCGTCGGGTCCGCCCGCGCGGACGCCCCCGGTGCCGGGCTCCGCGCCCGCACCGAGCGCCCAGCCGGACCCGGAGGCAGGCGCGGGCGTGGGAGTGGAGCCAGGGGCCGGCTCGGCGCCGACGACATCCGCGTCGTCGCCGGGACGGGCCGGCGCGGCCGCCCGGGCGATCCCCGCCGCCCGCGCGGTGGCCACGGCCCGGGCGGAGCCAACGATCTTGGCGTACTCGACGGCCGCGCTGTTCTCGACGTCGGCGGCCGTGTCCTGACCGGCGCCCGGCTCCAGCTCCGACTCGGACTTCGCGATCCGGTTGAGCAGGCTGATCCGCTCGGCGGCCCACTCGGCCTGGTGCCGGTCGAGACGGGTGGTCATGGTGGCGACCTGACGCTGGGCGTCCTCCGCCTCGGTGCGGGACATCGCCAGCCGGGAGGAGAACTTGGCCGCCCGCCCCTCCGCCTCGGCGAGCTGACGGCGCAACGCCTCCGCCGTGCGTACCAGGTCCGCGACATCCGGTCCGGTCTGCGCGTCGATCGAGGGGACGGCCCGGGCGCCCCGGCTCGGGCGGGGGGCCGTCGCCTGTTCCACCCGGGAACGCAACGCCGACTCGATCTCCTCCACCCGGGCGCTCGCGGTCGCGGCGTGCCGCTCGGCGTCGAAGATCCGCTGCTCGGCCTCGGCGGCGCGCTGCTCGGCGACGGCGAGACGGGCCGTCAGGTCCGCCTTCTCCAGCGCGGAGTCGTCGCGCTGCCGGTGCAGCAGGGAGACCAGCTCCGCCACCGGCTCACCGGGCGCGCGGACCGGCACCGGGATCGGGATCGGCCCGGTGGTGGCCAGCTCCGCGCCGACCGGAACGCTGGCGGCGACCACGCTCTCGGCCAGGTCCGCACCGGCATAGCCGGCCGGATCGGCGGCCTCGCCCCCATCAGCGGCGCCAACCCGATCAGCGGCGTCGACCTGATCGGGAGCATCGACCTGATCGGGAGCATCGGCCCTGGCCGCGGCGACGACCTCGTCCCGATCGGCGTCCCCCGCGTCGGCCTCGACCGCCGCGACGACCTCGACCGCCGCGACGACCTCGACCGCCGCGACGACCTCGTCCCGATCGGCGTCGCCCGCGTCGGCCTCGTCCCGATCGGCGTCCGCCGCGTCGGGCTCGACCGCGGCGACGACCCGACCGGCGTCCGCCGCGGGGTGTTCCACGTCGGCATGCTCCGCCTCGGCGGGCTCGACGGCGGGTCCGGCACCCACCCGGCTGCCGGCGCCGTCCCCGAGATCGGACCTAACGGCGTCCCGGGCCGCCGGCTCGCCCTCGCCCTCGTCCGGCGGCGCCGGGAGGGGGGCGAGCTCCGGTTCGTCGTCGGCGTGGGGAGGCACCTGGCCCGCTCGTGCCTCCCGCACCTGCCGGCGCAGCGGGGCGATCAGGAACACCCACGCCAGCGCGGCGCCGATGACCATCGCCACCAGCACGTATGCCAGGATCTGCCCGGCGAGGTACAGCATGGGCTGCCAGCCTCCTTACCGCGGTGGGCCGTTCGAGATCCACGCCCGCCCGTCCGTCCGGGGGCGGCATCTCGGTACGAAGGATGTGGAAGAACGAGCCATCGGCACCGTCCGGGCACAGTCCCGGGCGGCGCCTCACGGCTACCTACGCATTATTCGCAACAGCGAACATCGGGCGTAACCCGGGGAGGGACAACCGTTGTCCGTCCGTCCCGTCGCGCGTGGAGAAATCGGGAGACGGACACGCCGGGCGACGACCGACACCACCGGAGCGGAACCGGACAGCCACCGCGGACGCGGTGCGATATCAACATTCCATACTGGATCACCACCGGTCCAGGGGAAAAAACCCACGGGACCGTCAACGGGTGTGGTCCGTGTCATAACGGTCAGAGCAGGTCGGGTAGCTCCTGGGGGGCGAACCAGAGCAGCTCGAAGCCCTCGACGCTGTCCACCGTGAAGGCGGCGTCGTCGCCACCGAGATCGGCCTCGACGATCTGGTCGGCCGCCGCGTGGACGGCGGCGAGCACGTCGGCGTCGTCACCGTCGTCGACGTGGATCGCCTCGACGCTCGTCCACGGCACCGGGAAGTCGACCTCGACGACGCCGCGCCCCAGATCGTCGCGCACCCGCACCTCACCGTCGGCCAGTTCGGCCACGAACACCAGCCGCCGCCGGGGCGCCGCCGGGTCCGCGTCCAGCAGCCGCAGGCTCGCCCGCGCCGCGTCGTGCAGCACCGCGTATTCCAGCTCCTCCTCGGACTCCGACTGGGCGTACCACTCCCGCAACGCGGGGGTCACCGCGAAACCCGTGCCGGCCGGCACCTGCCCGGACTCCCAGACCGATCGCGCGGCGGTGAGCGTGGAGGGCAGGTAGATGCGCACGGCATCAGTCTCCCAAGTGCACGCCGGTCGCGTTCGACGAGGGTCCGGCTCCGACCACGGCGCGCCGCCGGGGCGCGTGCCGACCGCTGGTGGGGTCGGCACGGGCCCGGGTCGCACGCTCGCTCGCGGACTCAACCGGCCAGGTCGAGCCCGACCGAGCGGCCCGTCCGCCCGGTGGACGTCGCGCCTGCCGGGCCGGCGTCGCCGTCCGCCCCAGGGCCAGCCCCGGCTCCGGACCTGGTCCGAGCGCCACCCGCGTCGACGCCGCTCGCCGGCTGCCCGGTCCGGCTCGGCGACGGCCGGGTCCGGGGACGCGACCGCGCGCCCGCCCGCAGCGCCGTGACCGTGGTGCGCAGGCTGGTCTCGAACACCTCCGCCCGACGGGTCAGATCCATCAGGTTCCCGCCCATGACCTCGAGGTCCTCCGGGCCGGGGCAGAGGACGGTGACCCGGGCGCCGGCCGCCTCGACCTCGGCGACCTCGCGCAGCAGCCGACGCGTCGCGGCGCGGCGCACCTGGCGCTCGACGCGGGCGACGGCCCCCCGAGGCCGGTCCGAGGCCAACGAGCAGGCCGGCGCCACCACGATGATCTCGTCGAGCCCAGCGGCGGCGGCCAGATCGACCGACGCCGGCGAACGGGTGCCGCCGTCGACGAACCGCGCTCCGTCCGCCTCGATCGGGGCGTACCAGCCGGGGATCGCGCAGGAGGCCATCACGGCATCGGGCAGCGACATCCGCGGCGCGTCGGGCGCTCCGAACAGCACCCGGTGTCCGGTGTCGAAGTTCATCGCCACCACGCGCAGGTCGCCGGGCGCCGGCCAGCCCGACCGGTCCAGGCCCGCGCGCTCCATCGCGGCCGCGACCAGGTCGCCCACCGCGGAGATCTTGCCCCGGCCCTGCGGCAGGATCGCCGCCAGCGTGACCATCGGCGACGCGTGCCGCGGATGCAGGGCGCTCGCGGTGAGCAGCCGCGGTGAGCCCATCCGCATGCGCGGCCGGGGCGGCAGGGAGGCACCGAGATCCCGATAGTCGAGGACGGGGTCGCCGGCCTCGTAGATCCCGCGTTCCGAGTTGGCCATCACCTCGACACCGACACCGAGGCGCAGCAGCGACGCCACCACGGCGCCGGCGGACGTGCCGACCACCACGTCGCTGCTGGCCAGGTCGCGGCCGGTCTCGCTCTCGATCGCACGCAGCGCGCCGATCATCCAGGCGGAGCCGAGGACTCCACCGGCACCGAGGACCAGGCCACGACGCACTGCCCGCCTTCTGGACATCGTCCACCTCCCGGCACAACGACCGGATGGTGCAGTCCCCTGCGCGGGGGCAGCTGCCGCCCCGGTCCGCCCGCTGTCATGTGGGCCACCCGGTCGCACCTGGCCCGGTCGAGCCCGAGGCGGGACCTCGCCGCCCGAACTCGACCGGGGATGGGCCAGTCGCAGTCCACGGTCCGCGTTGACCGTACGTCGCCTGCGGCGCGAGACGCGCCCGGACGGGCCACCGGACTACTCCGGCGGTTCCTCGCTTTCCTCGGCGAAACTCGTCTCCAGCACGCCCCAGTTCCGCAGCCGCTCGGCGAACTCCTGCGGTGTGGTGTCGTGCAGCAGGGCGAGGGCGCGCACGTCGCCGTCGCGGATCGACAGGACGCGCCCCGCGTAGTCGTCGCGCTGGCGCTGGATCTGCGCCACCCAGCGGCGCACCAGCGCGGACGAGTCGGGCGGGGCCTCGCTGAGCTTCTCCAGGTTGAGCACCGTGCGCGGACGGCGCTCCCGCGGCGGCAGCTGATCCTCACTGGGCAACAGCGCGGACACCGGAACCCCGTAGAAGCCAGCGAGCTCGGAGAGCTGATGCACACTGATCATGCGGTCACCGCGCTCGTAGGAGCCGACCGCGGCGGTCTTCCACCGACCGCGCGACTTCTGCTCCACTCCCTGCAGCGACAGGCCCTGCTGTATCCGAATCGCTCGCAGGCGGGCGCCCACCGCCTTCGCGTACTCCCGGCTCACCCGACACACCCCCAGCCGTCTCGCCCGAGCATCCCCCTGCCGTCCAGATCGCGGGTCGCGATCGCGGCCACGATCCGACAGGCACTCCTGGGCATGCCCACACTAACGTAACGTTGCCGAAAGGGAACGGACACACAAACACACCACATGTCACTCTCTGCGGTGTGCGAGCGCCGCCACCCGGCCTTCCACTTCCCAGCGCGTCGGATCAATGACGGCAATGGCCTGATCGCATCCGATGGAAAGCGATTGGTAAGATCTCCTTCACTTCCCAGCCGAGACCGTTCCACACAGCGATGCCCACGAATCGCTCGCTGTAACCGTGACCGCTACCCGGGCGCCACAGGACGGACACGAATTGTCACGGTTATGCCGTAGGCGTAACCGTGAGTTGCCATTGCACCTGCCGCGCCTCGGCATCTCACACACGAAGAGTGAGAGTGTGGCGTAGGCGGCTGCGCGGCACGGCCGGACGCCGCCGGCATGGGCGCCGCGGCCCTCGGCCGTCCGTCCCCTGCCCGGAGCCGGGATCAGCGGGTCTGTCGGCGGAAGGCGCCCCGGCGGCGGGGAGCCGCCGGGCGACCGGCGAGCCGCCCGGCGAGCTCCCGGATGGCCAGCCGGGCCGGTGAGGTCGGTGCGATGTCCCGCAGTAGCTGGCCGGCGACCTGGGCGGCGTCCAGCCCGGCGAGGTCGTAGGGCACCAGCGCGACCGGCTCCGTCCCGGTGTGGCGCAGGATCGCGCGGCTCACCTCGCGGGACGGGTCGCCGCCGACCACTGATGCCCGCAGCCGGTTGACCACCACCAGCGGGTCCGCCGCCGGCACCGCCTCCCGCAGATCCGCAAGGCCTCGGACAAACCGAACCAGCCCCACCGGCTCGGCCGAGGCGACGGCGAGCACCACGTCCGCCGCCTCCAGGACCGCGAGCGTCGCCCCGTTGCGCCGCGGCGCCGCAGTGTCGAAGGACAGCTCCTCGTCCGTCTCCAGACAGAAGCCGCAGTCCACGACGACGAACGTCGCCAGTCGCCGGGCCAGCGAGAGCACCGTCTCGATGGAGGCCGGCCGCAGCTCCGGCCAGCGGGAGGGCCGGGAGATCCCCGGCAGCACCCGCAGCCCGTCACCGAGGTCACGGCAGAGCATCGCGAGCCGGGGAACGTCGAGCAGGCCCTGATTGGCGGACCGCGCCGCGGCGGCCAGGCCCGGCGCCTCCTCCAGCAGGCCGACGAGCTGGCCGACCGCGCCACCGTAGGAGTCCGCGTCCACCAGCAGCGTGGCGGCGCCGAGCGCGGCGATCTCGGCGGCGAGGCACAGCGCGAGCGTGGTGCGCCCCGGCGCGCCCGCCGGGCCCCAGACCGCGACCACCCGGCCGCTGCCGGCCTCGGCCACGCCCATCGGGTCGGCGCCGGCACCGACCGGGGCGAGCTGGCCGAACCCGGGCAGCGCCTCGCTGTACGAGCCGGTGAACGCGCCGGTGCCCCAGGTGGCGGCGGGCACGGCGTTCGATACCAGGGCCCGGGACGCCTCGACCACCGCGCCGGCGACGACCTCCGCGGTGGCGTCCGCCGGGATAACCGCCGCGACGCCGAGCTGACGCAGCCGGCGATCGGCATCCTCGTCGCCCGGGGCGATCAGACCGACGACCGCGATGCCGGCCATCGCGAGCCTGGTCAGCGCGTCGCGGTCGAGGCGGCGCAGGTCGGCCGACAGCAGCGCGGCCCGCGCCGCGCCGGTCGTCGCCGCCGCCAGCAGGTCCGGCAGGTCGACACACCGGCGGACCACGGTGACACCGAGATCACGTCGGTCGAAGGCCGACACCAGGCCGGCCTCGACGTCCGAGTCGGTCACCGCGGTCAGGATCGGCAGGCTCACCGGCCGTACCCCGCCACGGCGGTCGGCCCGGTCGCGCCGACACCACCACGGGAGTCCCGCTCGAGCTTCACGACGTCGACGCGCTCACTCTGCGACGCCGCCACCGCCTGGATCGCGCTGTCGACCGGGACCCGCAACGTCAGCGAACGGTCCCCGCTGGCGAGCTTCTCCAGGCTGACGAACTCGACGTCGTGCAGCACCAGGGACTCCCCGCCTGCGCCCGCGGCCGGGGCGGGCTGGTTCTGACCGCCGCCCTGGGTGGCGCCGGTCGTGCCGCCGGAATCCTGCGCGGCCCCACCGGGCTGGAAGACGTAGACGTCCACGTGGTCGCCGGGCTCCAGCTCGGGCAGCCGGCCCGCCTTGACGATGACGGGCACCAGCCGGGTGGCCTGCGTGTTGCGCCCGGCGAAGTCGGCGCCGCTGACCAGCTCGCCGGCGTTGACGGGCCGCGCGAGGGTCGCCCCGGTGAGATCACGCAGCCGGGCGCCCGGGTAGTAGCGGTCGGCGGTGCCCGCGTCGAGGCGGGCAAGCACGGTGCTCAGGTCGCCATCGACGATGACGTGACCGGCCGGCAGGTCGCCGCGGGCCACCACCCACTGGCGCGTCGAGTCCGCCGACGCGAACAGCCGCGCGCCCACGACCACCGAGACGAGCACGAGCAGCACGCCGATGAGCAGCCGCGAGTCGCGCCATCGTCGCCGGGTGAGCCGGCGGGCGGGCGGGGACCCCGGGGG
>NZ_FZMO01000364.1 GCF_900197875.1 Frankia canadensis
GGTTCGTGGTGCGCGACGCGGTTGCGGAGTCGAACGAGGCTGTCGACGGGGATAGAGCTGCCGCAGCATCGGCAGGAAGGTCTTCACCGCCGGATCGTCGGTGATCGGCCGCGCGCCGCCCAGCACCACGAAGCCGTGCCGGGCGTAGAGCCGGCGGGCGGGCAGGTTGCGCGGCGCCACCCACAGCCTGACCGCCTCCGCCCCCGACCGCCGGGCCCAGTCGAGCGCCGCCCTCAGCACCTCGTCGCCGGCGCCGCTGCCGCGGGCCGCGGGTGACACCCACATCGCGGCCACCTCGCGCAGCCAGGGCCGGCCGGCCGGCGTCAACCCCTGCACCATGCCGACCGCGTCCCCGCCCTGTTCGGCGATCGCCACCAGCCGGGTGGGAGAGTCCGCGCCAGCGGCGGCGAGGCGCGCCCACTCCTCGGGCGGCTGGGCGCGAGCCACCTCGAGGGTGTGCCAGAAGGCGGCCGGCGCGTCGGCGAGGGCGGCCAGCCGCAGCCGGCACAGCAGCGGACCCTCGTCCGGCCGGATGGCGCGGGCCCGGATGCCCTTCGTCACAGCGGCTCCCTCTCTCGGCGGCGGCCTCACCTGTCCCCGGCAGAGCAGAACGAGCGATCCACCGGGATTGTCCCGACACGTCCCGGACCGGCCACTACGCGACCGGACCGGCCTCGCGCCGGTGTTCGGCGCTGGACGTAATCGGCGCGACCTTTGGCTCAAACAGCCCCCGGGCGGCCCCGCCAACACGGATACTGATCACAGCGGCGGGAGGGCGGAGGAGTCGCCGGAGATGATCCATCGTGGGTAGGCCGGTCTCACTCATCGTGCGGCAGGACGGTCCCTCGTGGTCGGCCTGGTCGCCCCAGTACCCCGGCCTCGCCATGGTGCAGCCGGCCACCGCGGACCTGCGGGCGGTGCTGCCCGAGGTGCTCGGCTGGTACTTCGGGGAGGACGCGCGGATCGAGCCCCGGGTGCACTGCGAGCGCGAGGCGCATGGCGTCGTCGTCCGCATCGCCCAGGATGAGCACGTCTACGAGCGGGAGCTGGTCGCCGAGCGGCTGGGTGAGGCGCTCGGCTCGGCCGGCCAGCGGGCGCGGCTGTCCTCCGCGACGCTCGGTGGCGGTGGCGGCGTCACTCTGGTCTGCGCCCTGCAGTCCGACCGGGTCTCCTGGCTCGCCGAGCAGATGGAGGAGGACGACGCCGTCATCGCCCTGCTTCCGGTCGCGGAGTCGATGCTGTGGGCCGTCCGCTTCGGTGTGGGTGATGACGCCGCCGACGGCGACGAGGCGACCGTCTCGCTGTCGGCCTACCCGCCGTCGACCACCCTCGGGGAGATCCTGCGCACCTACGCCGGCCCCCGCGAGCACCTCCACCGATGAGGGCAGGCTCAGGCGCGAGCCGGAGGAGAACGCCGTCCACATGTGCGTCACGGCTTCCGAGCGCGGTCGGCGTCTGAAGGGGGGTCACCTGGCAGGTGGCCTTGTGAGCTGTGTACTGCGGGCGGTTGCGGTGGCCGTGCCAACAGGAGAGCGGGCACGCGGCTCCGGCTGCTGATCCACTCCTCGACGCTGGCGTCGAGATGTCCGGTGACACGCAGTAGATCGCGATGGAGGGTCGCGAGCGGCCGACTGTGAATCGGTTCGTGGTGCGCGACGCGGTTGCGGAGTCGAACGAGGCTGTCGACGGGGCTGTAGATCCGGGTTCGTTGCGCCGGGCGGAGGTTCGGAAACGCGCGGCGGAGTGCGGGAGTCCACAGGGTCGTCTCGTAGCGCCTGGTCAGGAGGTAGCGCCAGAAGCCGAACGTCAGCTCGGCGATCATTCGACCGGGCGTGATGACTTTCCCGTCGCGACGCAGCCTGGCGTAGGCGTCGGCGACGTCCCGCCGTCGGTGGGCTTCGAGGATGCCGGCCGGGTCGTCGAACCACTGGCCTGGCCTTCGCTGGCGCTGATGCCAGAGGGTGAGCTGGTCGTGCAGCGCGTTGCGCAGGACAATCTCGAAGAGCCCGAGGACCTCGTGGAACGCGGCGCTGATGCTGCTGTTCCACTCGTACAGGGCCACTGCCTGCTCAAGATCGTGGTTGCAGGCCCGTTCGTACGGATCGAGGCGCTCGGCGCTCAGCCTGCGCCGGATCTGGACCGCGAGAACGTGCGGCGGAGTCAGGGCGTTCGACATCGGGCTACCGGTCTTCTACACTGTGCAGTGGACACCCCGGATGGCCTCTACCGCTCAAGGCGGCAAGCCCCCGGGGTTTTGTCTGTGCGTTCACCTTATGGTGATCAACGTGTCCGAACTCGCGTCCCCACACGAAGACCACAGCTCGCGGCCGGTGCCAGGCTGGTGGGGTGACTCTGTCGAAGCGTGCGTCCTGGTTCCTGGTCGCGGTGGGTGTGTGGTCG
>NZ_FZMO01000056.1 GCF_900197875.1 Frankia canadensis
CGGCTGTGGACATTTCCACTGCTTTGGCCGCGTATCTCGCCGCTCTCACGGAATCGCTGGACGAGCCCGGCACAGATATCTCACAAACCCTGCGACGACTGGCCGCCGACATCAAGATCGCGGTCCACTCCTACCTTGGGCTCTCGGCCATGTTCTCTGTCGGCGGACGGCGCCTGGAATTCACCGCGCTTGAGGAGGACGCCGAGGCCGAAGACATCCGCGCCTCGCTACGCATATCGCTTCCGCCGAACGTCACCGGATCCGAAGATCCCGCGGCCACCGCTTCCCTGATCCTCTTCGCCGCGACGCCCGGAGCGTTTCTCGACCTCGCGACCGATCTAAGCTGGCTCGCCGGGAGCCTCGGCGGCCTCGACACCGCCGCCTTCGTACTCGACGAAGACCTCACGGTGCCACACGATCCGGCGACACGCAGCGAGCTGAAAGCCTGTTCGAGCATCGACCAGGCCATCGGCGTGCTGATCAGCCAAGGCAACACCCTTGAACAGGCGCATCAGCACCTCGACCTGTTGGCCGCCTACACCCGCGTCGATCGGCCCACTGCGGCCGAGACAATCCTCGCCGAACTAGACCCGCCGAGCACGGCGGCCCTGCTCGCTGACGAACGGCGCCCGGCGCACGCACACGGCCCCGGCCGGGGGCCGACACCCACCCAGCCGCCACGAGACCCGTAGCGCCGGATCCCAGCCACCGGAATCGGATGAGATAACGAGGGCGAGCGATCTGGGGCCGGCGCCGGTTCGCGACGTAGACTCAACGTTGGGCTGGTAGGTGGCAGTCGCCGCTGACGGCCCCAAATTCCTGGGGCCACTGTTCCCGGGAGAAGGAGCCGTCGTGGCCACCAGCTCGCTCAGGTACGACGCCACCGATAGGTCAACGCAACACCGCCGGATCTCGCTCGGTCGAGGCAAAGCGTCATGAACTCGATCCCGGCGCCGGATGAACTTCCCGAGCGGATCACAATTCTGATTCAACGCCTCCAAACCGCCTACGACGGGACGGTGCCAGGCCCTACCGTCGAGGCGGTCGTGCGCACCTGCTACGCACCGTTGGCGCACGCGACGATCACGCACTACGTCCCGAACCTCGTCGAACACGCGAGCCGGGAACGGTTGCAACAGTTCATCACGTCCTAGACGCTCAGCCGCCTTACCGGCGAACCGACGCCGCCGCTACTCGGGAAATCAGCCCCGAGGCGCAGTCGTGGATCAGTCTGATCCGGGTCGCCGCCATCGAGCGGGGTGACCAGCGACGCCATTGCCCGGCACCCCAAGTCGCAACGCCAAAGGCGTAGGTACGCAGAGTGTCCGGGTGGGTATCAGGTGCGTTGCCCTCCCGGGAGCCTCGTCTGGTCGGCCGCCGGGCGTTGAACTCGTCGAACATCCACTTGGGGATGAGCGGCTCGTGGACCGGCTTGGGTGACCAGAACCACTTCTCCGGGGGTTGACCGCGCCGCGCCGGGAGCTACTCGATAGCGGTCAAGATCGATATGTAACCTGTCCGCGATCGCTCCGTAGCCCAGCCGCCGGTAATGACGCCAATGCGCAATCTGCGTGACGGCCTCCCCGCGCCCCATCTGGTTCGAGCTGGTCCGACCGCCGCGAGTGACCGGACCACCCGGTCGCTGTTGCGCTCCGTCTCGTCGACGGATCTGGGGCCTGGTCGGCCAGAGATAGGTCCCCCGCCCTCGGCTGCGCCTGCCGCCAGGGCAGGCATTTATCTCCGGTCCTTCAGTCCGATCGAGTTTCCGGTGCCAGGGGCAGGAGCAGGGCGGGGATGAGGGTCAGCGTGGTGAAGCCCAACACCCACCAGAAGGTGTCGGCGAACGCGATGGCTGGGGCGTCGTGGTGGTGGGCCAGCCGGTTCTGCAGGATCGCGGCGAGGACGGCCGCGCCGACCGACGCGCCGATCGTCTGCACGGTAATGATGGCGCTCGTCGCGCCGGGGATGTCGAGCGGCGTCAGTCCCTCGTAGGCCGCGGCCGACACCGGGACCGCGACGGCTGCTACTGCGGTGCCCCAGACCAGCAGCGCCGCGCCGATGATCACAACGCTGGTGTGGGCGTCCAGCTGGGTGAAGGTGAGTGCGCTCAGCGTGCTGAGGGCGATGCCGGCGAGGACGACGGGGCGGGCACCGATTCGGTCGGTGAGCCTGCCGACGTAGGGCAGCGCGAGCGCCGTGCCGAGGCTCTGCGGTGCCAGCAGGAGTCCAGCCGTCAGTGTGCTGTAACCGCGTACCTCCTGGAAATACAGGGGCATGAGGATCACCACGCCGAAGATCGAGAGCCGGGACAGAAAGTTCAGCGTCGACGCGGCGCTCAGCGGCCGGTTGGCGAACAGCCGAGGGTTGAGCAGCGGCGCGACATCGCGGGCGCGTAGCGAGTGAGCGGTGAAGACGGCGAGCAGGACGATGCCGCCGGCCAGGAGGGGAAAGCGGTGCGTGCCGGCGGACAGGCCGTAGACGGTCAGCCCGAGCGCGGGGGCCAGCAGAGTCAGTCCCGTCACGTCGAGCCACCGCCCTCCGCTCTCGCGTGGTCCGTCGTCGGGGATGGCGCGCCGGGCCAGTATGACGGCGAGCAGGCAGATCGGGACGTTGACGTAGAAGACCCAGCGCCAGCTTCCGCTGTCCACGATCAGGCCGCCGATCAGCGGTCCCATGATGGGGGCCAGCTGCCCCGGCATGGCAACCAGAGCCATGACACGGCCTCGCTGGCTGGGTTCAGACACCCGAGCCATGATCATGATGCTCAGGGGCACGATCATCCCGCCGCCGAGGCCCTGCAGGGCACGGAAGGCGATGAGGCTATCCACAGACCACGCCAGTCCACACAGCGTCGAGCCGAACAGGAATGCCGACAGCGCGAACAGCCACATGGTGCGGGTGCCGAAGCGCTCGGCGAGGCGGCCGGTGACGGGGATGACCACCGCGATGACCAGCAGGTAGGCGGTACTGACCCACTGCACCGTCGTGATGGACGTGTGGAAGGTGCGAGCAAGGTCGGCCAGCGCGACCGCGACCATCGTCATGTCCAGCATCGCGGTGACGGCGCCGACCACGACGACGAAGCCGAGCTTGCGGACGTCAGGATCCAGGCGGGCGGTAACCGGGGCGCCGGTCGTCGTGTCTGCCACGAACGGCGACACTACACCGTGCAGTGTAGATACAGAAGGCTACACTGCACGGTGTAGTGACATCGTCGGAAGGAACGCGCGGTGGCCGACACCCTCCGCCAGGGCTCGCCCGCCAAGCGCGCCGCGATCGCGCGGGCCGCACTGGACGTCTTCGTCCGCGAGGGCTACGCACGCGCCAGCGTCGACGCCATCGCCGTCGCGGCGGGAGTCTCCAAACGCACGATTTACGACTACTACGGCGACAAGGAGCGGCTCTTTCTGTCCGCGATTCGCGAGACCATGGCGGCGCAGGAGGCGGCCTTCCACGAGCTGCTGGACCGCACGCTCGGCGAGGTCACCGACCTGGAAGCGGCGCTGACAGCCTTCGGCCGCGCTTTCGCGTCCGAGATGGCCCGCTCGGCGGAACGCGCAGCCGTCATGCGTCTCATGATCGCCGAGGCGGCACACTTCCCGGACCTGGTCCGGGCCGCGCCCGAAGACCGCCCGGTCCAGCGCGCCCTGGCCGACCGGCTCGCCGAACTCACCGAACAGGGCCTGCTCGACGCCCCCGACCCACTCGAAGCCGCCGAGTTCCTCGGCCTGCTGCTGACCGGGCGCGTCAACCACCGATCCTGGTACGGCGCCGCGCCCCTCGATGACACCGAGATCGACCGGCTGGTCGCCGGAGGGGTGTGGGTCTTCCTACGCGCCTACGGCCGCTGAGCCCGGCAGGCCCGAACCAGCTTTGTCTACAGCAGCGCTCGCCGCCAGGCCGCCTTCCAGCAGACTTCGGCCCCGCCAAAGCGGCGGTCGGAACCCCGCGAGGCAAGGGTAGTTCGAGGTGGCAATGCTGCAGAGGTGGCCGACGCCGCGTCGAGGATTCCGTTTTCACCGCCGCCGGATGGGTCGCCTTCCTCGACGGCGTCCGCGACGGCGAGTTCGACCTGTAGCGGTCCTGCTACACGCCTCGGGCTCGGAGCAGACACTCCGCCGGAGCACCTGCCCCATGCTGTGCTCCGCTCCGCGCGGATCGCCGAGGCTGCAGTCGCCACGGCGATCGGGCTCGCGGAGATACGCGAGGAGCTGTCCAGCCGCTGACTCTCATGAAGATCCCAGCCTGATTGGACCGCCGGGCCGTCTGGGGTCGGCCGCCGCGTCGACGTCGGCGGCGCCCAGCGAAGCCCGCGACATCAGGCGGTGCGCGTGGTGTCACTTCCTTACTCGCTCGCGGTTCAGCCGGTACAGCTACGCTCGCGGCATGCCGGACACGCAGTATGAGGATCTTCTGCGCCGCGTACTCGCCGAGGGCGCCCACAAGGCGGACCGCACGGGCACGGGCACACGGTCGATCTTCGGTCATCAGCTGCGCTACCGGCTGTCCGACGGCTTCCCGCTGATCACGACGAAGAAGGTCCATTTCCGGTCGATCGCCTACGAGCTGTTGTGGTTCCTACGCGGCGAGGGAAACGTCTCGTGGCTGCGGGAGAACGGTGTCACGATCTGGGACGAGTGGGCGGCGCCGGATGGCGATCTCGGCCCGGTCTACGGCGTGCAGTGGCGGTCGTGGCCGACCCCGGACGGCGGCTACATCGACCAGATCAGCGAGGTGCTGCGTACGCTGCGGGAGAACCCCGACTCGCGGCGGATCGTCGTCTCCGCGTGGAACGTCGCCGAGCTTCCGCGGATGGCGCTGCCGCCGTGCCACGCGTTGTTCCAGTTCTACGTCGCGGGCGGCGAACTGTCCTGCCAGCTCTACCAGCGCAGCGCGGACCTGTTCCTCGGCGTGCCGTTCAACATCGCGAGCTACGCGCTGCTGACCCACCTGATCGCCGAGCAGGTGGGCCTCAGCGTCGGGGACTTCGTCTGGACCGGTGGCGACTGCCACATCTACGACAACCACACCGAGCAGGTCCGTGCCCAGCTTGCCCGCGAGCCGCGCCCGTTTCCCACGCTGAGTCTGAAACCGGCGGACAGTCTGTTCGACTACACCTACGCGCACCTCGCGCTCGACGACTACAACCCTCACCCTGCCATCACGGCGCCGGTGGCGGTGTGATCGGGCTGGTCTGGGCGCAGTCAGCGAACGGCGTCATCGGCCGCGACGGCTCGCTGCCCTGGCACCTGCCAGAAGACATGACGCATTTTCGCGACCTGACCACAGGCACGACCGTGCTCATGGGCCGTCGTACCTGGGATTCGCTACCGCAACGGTTCCGGCCGCTGCCCGGTAGGCGCAACCTCGTGCTGTCGCGCACTCCGCAACAGGAAGCGGAAACGTTCCCCGACCTGCCGCAGGCGCTCGCCGCGGCGTCCGGAGACGTGTGGGTCATCGGCGGCGCGGCCGTGTTCAGGGCGGCGCTGCCGCTCGCGGACCGGATCGTGGTCACCGAGATCCGAGAGCTCTTCGAAGGCGATACCCACGCCCCACGCATCAGTCCCCCGCCGGACTCCACGGGAGCGTGGCAGACCTCGTCGACCGGCCTGCGCTACCGGTTCCTGACCTGGGACCGAGGCAGAAGATCGGCCGGCATCTGACAGCGAACCAGGCCCTCAGCGATCTCGGGAGGAGGCTCTCAACTCCGCGCCGGCAATGCAGGGCGCAGGTGATCGTCAGTAGCCGCGGGCGCTTGGGCGGTTCTGGGCGCCGTCGACGGCGATGTTGGTTCCGTTGATCCAGCTGGCGCGGTCGGACAGAAGGCAGGTGACGACGTCGGCTACTTCGTCGACGGTACCGAGGCGGCCGGCAGGAAAGTCGCGGCGCACGAACTCGGCGAAGTCCTCGGGATGCTGCTAGGAGTAGCCGTCCCAGCCGCCGCCGGGGAAGAGGACAGAGCCCGGGCTCACCGCGTACGGACTCCGGCCCCGCGCGGCGCTATGTCACGCGCATGGCTGGACCCTGCAGGAGGCCGCCGGTCGGATCAACGCTCACACGGCTCGGGCCGGCACTGATTCGCAGGGCAGCGCCGCGATGACCGGCTCGCGGCTGTGCGAGTGGGAGGCGTGGCCGGGCCCGAGCGGGAAACGTCCCACCCCCAGGCATTGACCTTGCCAACCGATGTGTACGGAACCGACATCCATCACCTTCTCGACCTCGACGATCGGGAACACCTCACCGCACAGGACCAGATGCTGATCAACTCGCCATCCGCCGCATGACCAGCTGGAGTCCGGCGGCGGACGGTGAATACCTGAGCAGCGACGCCGAAGACGGCGACCGCCGCGCATGCCAGCGGCAGCGCGCGGAAGTGGCCGTCGGCGATGCGTCCGCCGGCCAAAGAGCCGAGGGTGATCCCCAGGTACATGGCGCTCTGGTTCCAGGCCATCAGCTGGGCGGAGTCGGACGGATGGTCGGAGACGAGCTGGGCCTGTTTGGCGGGAAAGGCGGTGTAGGCGGCGAAGGCGAGCAACGCGACCGCGAGGCAGGTGGTGACCGCCGCGCCGGAGAGACTCGCGGTGAACGCGACGTCGGCGACGGCGAGCAGCAGGAGTGCCGCCCAGGTGGTGCGGGCGGCACCGTGGCGGTCAGCGATCCGCCCGCCGAGGAACGTGGCGGCGACAGCGCACAACCCGTAGACGATCAACGACGTGTTCACCCAGGCGGTGGACCATCCGGGCCGGTCACCGAGGCCGGCCGACAGATAGGTGTACAGGCCGTAGACGGCTGCCGCCCAGCAGGCGGTCGGCGCGACGGCACGGGCCCGCCACACGGCACCGCGCCTGACGGGCGCAGCGACGGCACGGGCTGCCTGGGTGTCCGGCCAGATTCCGCGGGCGGCGACCAGGATGAGGACGGCGAATGCGGCCAGGACGACGAACACCGCCCGCCAGCTGGTGTGCCGTGCGACCAGGCCACCGAGCGGGGCGCCGGCCCACAGCGCGGACAGCAGCCCCGAGGTGGCGATCCCGAGCCACGACGCCCGTCGCCCCTGGGGGGCGCTGCTTGCGACCAGGGTGAACACCGTGGCCGTGGCGCCGGAGACGAACAGGCCGGTGCCGACCCGAGCGGCCAGCAACGTCCAGAAGGTGGGGGCGACGGCGGTCAACACATTGCACACCGCAAAGCCGGACAGGGCCAGGACCAGCACCGCGGGCGGCGATACCTTCACCGCTCGCCGACCCCACGCGGGTGCCGCGACGACGTAGGCCAGGGCGAAGACCGTCACCGTCAGTCCGGCCGTACGCAGTGACACGTCGAACCGGGAACGCCAGATCGGCAGCAGGGGTGAGACGACGAACAGATCGGTACCGATGACGAACAGCGCCAGCCAGCCGGTGATCAGCGCGCTCCACCGCGGCCGGTCGCGCGTCTCGGGCCGGGGACAGGGCGCATCACCGTGGTCTGGCGCGGCCCCGTCGAGACGGACCTCGCGCGCCGACGCGGACGAAGCCTCCACAGGGAAACGGACCGCCCTGGGCTCTGGTACGTCTCGCCGGGCCGCGCCGTGGCCCGTCACCCGTCCGCTTTCCTGTTCTGCTCGTCTGTCTGCCCCCGGCTTCGGGCGTCGACGGTCTCGCGTAGCCAGCGAGCGGTGGCGGTAACGGCTTCGGGTGCCTGCCGGCGCGAGGCGGTGACGATGTCGGCGATGGTGGTCGACGCCAAAGCGTGCCGCCACGCGTCCTCCGCGGACGACACCGCAGCCGCGATCGCGCAGGGCGCCCGGTAGTTCGCCGGCGGCAACGCGGCCGGCCCTCGCTGACGGATCTCGGTGCACAGGAACACCGGGCTGGAGCCCTCGATCGCGTCGACCACGTCGAGGAGCCGGATCTGGTCCGCGGGACGGCCGAGTCGATAGCCCCCGCGTGGGCCGAGGACGGACACAACCACCCCGGCCTTCGACAGCGCCTGGAGGTGTTTGGCCAGGTAGGCCGGGTTACCACCGTGCAGCGCAGCGAGCTGCTGCACGGGTAGCGCGCTTGCGTCCGGCGCCTCCGCGAGGGCATGGCAGCAGTGCAACGCCCACTCAACCCCCTGGCCAAGTCTCATATCCCGGATAGTACATCACCGGAATACTGCTTCGCCTGGGTAGACGCGCCGCGGGTCGGGTCGCAGCTAGAGCGCGATCGCCATGACGGACGGACGGCCTGAGCGACATGCAGTGCGAGGAGCTCACCCGCCTACTGCGGGCCTCCGGCCTGGGCGCCGGCACCCGTGCGGAGTCCTTCCTCCACGCCCTGGTGGGAGCCGCCCAGATCGCCGAGGTCCCGGTGACCGCGGCGATTGGCCCTCGCCAGCGACCGGATCACCGCGGTGATCCCATCACGGTGGCCCGGCTACTGTCGCTCGCGACAGTGTCGGCGCCCACTCGCCGCGGCATACGGTCCACCCGTGGATCCGGGCTCGCCTCGGCCCGTCCGCCGTCGCGGCGCGTCCCGCCACGAGACGGCTGGTCGGCGAGATGGCTGGTGACGAAGGGAATCGACAATGAGCACGCCGCGTGCTGGCGACGGGACAGGACCGTCCGGCGGGCCGCTCGCCGGAGTAAGGGTCGTGGAGTTCGCGCAGGTCATCGCCGGTCCGCTGTGCGGGACGCTGATGGCCGACCTGGGCGCGGATGTCGTCCACGTCGAGCCGCCGGGCGCCGGCGACAGCGCCCGGCGGATGGGACCGGCGAAGGACGGCCACCACCTCTGGTGGAAGGTTCTCGGCCGCAACAAGCGCTCCGTCACCCTCGACATGCACGCCGAGTCCGCCGGTGAGCTGGTGCAGCGCCTCGTGGAGTGGGCCGACGTCGTCGTCGTCACCTTCCGGGCCCGGACGGTGGAGCGGTTCGGGCTCGACTGGGAGTCGGTGCACCGGATCAACCCGGGCGCCGTGCTCCTGCAGATCTCGGGCTACGGCGAGAACACGTCCCTGCGTGACAGCCCCGGTTTCGGGAAGATGGGTGAGGCCCGCAGCGGCCTGGTTCACCTGACCGGGTTCCCGGACGGCCCGCCGGTGCACACGGGCTTCTCCCACGGCGACGCCGTGACGGGGCTGATGGGAGCATTCGCCGTCTGCGCGGCGCTGGTCCGGCGCGCGAACCACCCCGAGCACCGCGGCGAGTGGATCGACCTCGCCCTGTTCGAGCCGCTGTTCCGGCTCGTCGAGTGGCAGGTGATCCTGCACGATCAGCTCGGCACCGTTCCTGGCCGCTCGGGCAACGCGCTCGCCGTCGCCCCGGCCGCGGTGATCGGCTGCTATCGGACCTCCGACAACGCCTGGGTCACCGTCACGTCGGGTACGCCCCGGTCGGTGACCAACGTCGTGCGTCTGCTCGGCATGGACGCCGCGGCGCTGAGCGACCCGACCACGCAGGTCGCCGCGCGCGCGGAGATCGACACCGCGCTGGCGAAGTGGATCGCCGCACGGCCGGCCGACGAGGCGGTCGCCGCGCTGGTCGCGGCCGAGGTCGTCGCCTCCCGGGTCCTCGACGTCGCCGACATCGTCGCCGACCCGACCTACGCCGAGCGGGGGGACATCGTCACCGTGACCGACGCGGACCTCGGCGAGGTCCGCATGCAGGCGGCGCTCCCCCACTTCCGCACCGACCCGGGCTCGGTGTGGCGGACCGGTGCCGCGCTCGGCGCCGACAACGACCTGGTCTACCGCGACTGGCTCGGCCTCGCCGCGGACGAGCTGGCCACGCTGCGCTCGAGCGGGGCGATCTGATGGCCGCGCCGATCTGGACTCCCGGCCCCGCGCAGCTCGAGTCGTCGCACCTCGCCCGGTTCACCCGCTGGGCCGGCGAGCGCCACGACCGGACCTTCGCCGACTACGACGCGCTGTGGTCGTGGTCCGTGCGGAACCTCGAGGACTTCTGGGCGGACATCGCGGAGTTCTTCGGTGTCCGGTTCCGCGAACGCGCCGACCGGGTGCTCGCGGACCCGTCGATGCCCGCGGACCCGTCGATGCCCGGGGCACGCTGGTTCGCCGGTGCCACCCTGAACTACGCCGAGCAGGTCCTCGCGCCCGGGCGGGGCACCGGGCCCGCGGTCCTCGGGGTCGGCGAGGACGTGCCGACGGTCGAGCTGACCTGGCCCGAGCTGCGCCGCCAGGTCGCCGCGCTCGCCCGCACGCTGCGCGCCGCCGGGGTCGGCCCCGGCGACCGGGTGGTCGGGTACACCCCGGACGTCGTGGAGGCGGTCGTCGCCTTCCTGGCCGCGGCGAGCATCGGCGCGACGTGGGCGAGCTGCGGGCAGGAGTACCCGGCGAGCGCCGCGGCCGACCGCCTCGGCCAGCTGGACCCGGTGGTCCTGGTCGCCGCCGACGGCTACCGGCACGGCGGGCGCACCCACGACCGCCGCCACGCGGTGGCGGCGCTGCGGGCCGCCCTGCCCACCCTGACCGCCGTCGTCGGCGTGGCCCGCCTCGGCGTCGGGCTGCCCGACAGCATCCCGTGGGAGGCCGCGACCGCGGGCGAGCACGAGCTGACGATCGACCCGGTCCCGTTCGACCATCCGCTGTGGGTGCTGTTCTCCTCCGGCACCACCGGCGCGCCGAAGGGCATCGTGCACGGGCACGGCGGCATCGTCCTGGAGCACCTGAAGAACCACGCCCTGCACCTCGACATCGGCCCCGACGAGACGTTCCTCTGGTTCACCTCGCCGAGCTGGACGATGTGGAACATGCAGGTCTCGGGCCTGCTGCTCGGCGCGACGATCGTCTGCCACGACGGCAGCCCGGGGCATCCGGCGGCGGGCGACCTGTGGCGGGTCGCCGCCGAGGAGGGGGTGACGGTCCTCGGCACCAGCCCGGCCTACCTGCGCGCCTGCGAGACGGCCAGCGTGCGCCCGGCCGCCGAGCACGACCTGTCAGCGCTGCGCGTGCTCGGCTCGACCGGCTCCGTCCTCCCGCCGGACGCCTACCGCTGGGTGCGCGACCAGGTCGGCGCGGACGTCATGGTCGCCTCCATGTCCGGGGGAACGGACGTCTGCGGCGCCTTCGCCGGAGGTGCCGTGACCGTCCCCGTGTGGCCGGGCGAGATCTCGGTGCGTGGCCTGGGGATCGCGCTGGCGGCCTTCGACGAGGAGTTTCGCCCGGTGGTCGGGCAGGTCGGCGAGCTGGTGGTGACCGCCCCGACGCCGTCGATGCCACTGTTCTTCTGGAACGACGCCGACGGAGCCCGCTACCGGGCCGCCTACTTCGAGCAGATCCCCGGCGTGTGGCGACACGGCGACTGGATCACGGTCACCGAGCGCGGGTCCGTGGTCGTCCACGGCCGGTCGGACTCGACGCTGAACCGCAACGGGATCCGGATGGGCAGCGCGGAGATCTACCAGGCCCTCGCCTCGCTCCCCGAGGTCGTCGACTCGCTCGTCCTCGGCGTGGAGCAGCCTGCGGGCGGCTACTGGATGCCCCTGTTCGTCGTGCTCGCGCCCGGGGCCGAGCTGGACGACGCCCTGACCGAGCGGATCCGGGTGACCATCCGCGAGCGCGCCTCGCCGCGGCACGTCCCGGACGACATCCGGGTCGCGCCGGGCGTGCCCCGCACCCGGACCGGGAAGAAGCTGGAGGTGCCGGTGAAGCGGATCCTGCAGGGCGCCGGGGAGGGGCTTGTGGATCCCGGCGCCGTCGTCGAGCCCGAGCTGCTGGCCTGGTACGCCGCCCAGGCGCGCCGGTGAGCACGCCGCCGGTCCGGTCCCTGCTGTTCGTGCCGGGCAACCGGACCGGCTGGGTCGCCAAGGGCGTCGACGCCGGGGCCGACGGGGTCATACTCGATCTGGAGGACGCCGTCCCGTCCGGCGCGAAGAGCGACGCCCGCGCCGAGGTGGCGGGGTTCCTGGGCGAGACCCCGCCCGCGGTGCCCGTCGTGGTCCGCGTCAACGGCCTGCACGACCGCGCGGCCCTCGACGACCTGTGCGCGGTCGTGGGACCCGCCCTCACCGCCGTGATGGTCCCCAAGGTCGAGTCCGTCGCCGACGTGCACGTCGTCGACCGGCTCCTCGGCTGGCTGGAGGCCGACCTCGGGCTACCGGTGGGCGGGATCCACCTCGTCCCCGTCCTGGAGACGGCGGCCGGCATCCGCCAGGCCCATGATCTCGCCCGGGCAACGCCGCGGTCCGCCTACATGGGCGGCCTCGGGGTGAAGGGCGGCGACGTGGAACGTTCCCTCGGCTATCGGTGGACCCCGGAGGGCATCGAGACCCTGGCGCTGCGCGCCCAGGTCCTGGTCGATCTCCGGGCCGCCGCGGTGCCCAACCCGGTCGCCGGGCTCTGGACGGACATCCGCGACCTGGATGGGCTCCGGGCGTTCGCCCGCCAGAACCGCGGACTCGGCTATGAGGGCATGCTCGCGATCCACCCCACCCACGTCGCCGTCATCAACGAGGTGTTCACCCCGACCGAGGCCGAGCTCGACGCCGACGCGGCACTCGTCGCGGCGATGGAGTCCGCCGCCGCCGAGGGCCGGGGGGCGGTGCGGCACGGCGGCGACATGATCGACGAGGCGATGGCGGAAACCGCCCGCCGCCGGCTGGCCCGCTACCGCCCGTGACCGCGCCCGCGTCCCGCCGTCTCCGGACGGGACGCGGGCGACGTTCCCGGGCAGGGCGCGCCGGCCACGGTGCCGCTCACGCGGGCCGCTCAGTCGTCGTAGACGACCACGCCGCGGACGTTGCGGGCGGCCCGCAGGTCGGCGAATCCCTGGTTGATGTCGGCCAGCCGGTAACGAGTGGTGATCATCTCCTCGAGCTTCAGCTTGTCGGCCCGGTACAGGTCCAGCGCGGCCGGGATCGCGGCGCGAGGACTGCGCGAGCCGTAGAGCGCGCCCTTGAGCTCCTTCTCGTACAGGGTGAGGTCGAGCAGGCTCAGGTTGGCGCTGCGCTGGCCGGACGGGGCGACGGCGACGACGGCGACCCGCCCCTTCTTGCCCACCAGCTCCATCGCGGGGGCGATGTACTCGGCCTCGGCCAGATCCGTCGTGAGGATCGCCGCGTTGGCCATCCGGTTCCAGCTGATCTCCTGGACGAGATCCCGCGCCTCGTCCAGGGTCGCCACGGCATGGGTGGCTCCCAGCGCGAGGGCCGTCGCATGCTTGTCGACGACCGGCTCGACGGCGACCACATAGCGGGCCCCGGCGATCGCCGCGCCCTGGATGGCGGCGGCGCCGAGACCCCCGACGCCGATCACCACCGCGATGTCGCCCGCCCGGATCCCGGCGGTGTTCAGCGAGGCTCCGAGGCCCGCGGTGACGCCGCAGCCGACCAGGGCCGCGGGGACCAGCGGCACGTCCCCGGGGATCCGGAGCACCTGGGACTCGTGCACCACGGTGTGCCGCGCGAACGTCCCGAGCAGGCACATCGTGGTGATGCCGGTGCCGCCGGCGCTGAAGCGCAGGGTGCCGTCGGCGAGGGCACGACCCTCCCGCCTCCCGGCCCCGCGGTCGCAGAGGTTCTGGTTGCCGTCAGCGCAGGACGGGCAGCGGCCGCACGCCGGGATGTAGATCAGGACGACGGGGTCGCCAGGTTGCAGATCGGCGACCCCGGGCCCGACCTCGACGACACGTCCCGCGCCCTCGTGCCCGCCAATCGCCGGCAGCGGCTGGGGCAGCGCCCCGTTGACCATGTGGTCGTCGGTGTGGCAGATACCCGAGGCGGCGAGCTCCACCAGCACCTCGCCCGCCATGGGCGCTCCGAGCTCCACCTCCTGGACCTTCCAGTCCTGCCCGGTCTCCCACAGCACGGCGGCCTCGGTACGCATAGCTTGCTCCTCTCGGCCCAGGGCGGCCTTTACCCAGGGCGGGCTTTAATCCGCCGGTCGTCGACATGTCGTGGGCGATGCCTACTCGGTCCGGGACAGGCTTTCGAAACGTCCCTGGTAGAAGAGCAGCGGCCGCCCAGGACGGACGTCGAGCCGGTGGACGTGGCCCAGGACAATGGTGTGGTCGCCGGCCTCGGCCTCACCGGTGATCTCGCATTCCACGGTGGCCAGGGACCCGTCGAGCAGCGGTGCGCCGCCATGACCCGGGGTCCAGGTGACGCCGGAGAACTTGTCCCCACCGGAGATCGCGAAGGTTCGGCACAGCTCGCCCTGGTCCTCGGCGAGGATGTTCGCGGCGAAAATCCCCGCGCGGCGGATCCGCGGCCACGTCGTGGAGGTGAGACTGGGCGCGAAGCTCACCATGGGCGGATCGAGCGACAGGGACTGGAACGACTGGCAGGAGAATCCCACCGGATCGTTCCCGTCAAGCGCCGTGATGACGGTGACGCCGGTGCAGTAATGGCCGAGCACATCTCGGAACCGCTGCTCGGAGACGTCGACAGGGCTGGCTCTCATGGTCTTTTCTCCGCGTGTTTCGACAGCGCGTGGTCGAGGACGAAGTCCGCGCCGTAGCCGCGCGCGGCGGAGTCGTCGCAGCGCGCGCGGTAGGTGTGCAGCCCGGCCGCGTAGGGCAGAAAACGGCGGGGCTTGCCGGGCACGTTCGCGCCGGCGAACCACGACTCCGCCTTCGGGTACAGCGTGGCGGCGGCGATCTCGTCGACCTGTACCGCCCAGCGTTCGTCCGAGTCCTCCGAGGACTCGATCGTGTGAATGCCGTCGCGTCGCAGGCTGTCGATGCAGTCGATGATCCACTCGACGTGGTGCTCGATGAAGGCGAGGACATTGCCCAGTACCGCCGGGCTGCCGGGCCCGTTCACCAGGAAGAGGTTCGGGAAACCGGCCGCCATCAGCCCGAGTGTGGCCCGCGGACCCGTGCGCCAGTAGTCGCGCAACGAGCGGTCCGCACGGCCCCGTACGTCGATCGCGGTCACCGCGCCGCTGATCGCGTCGAACCCGGTGGCGAACACGATCACGTCCGTCTCGTACAGCGTGTCGCCGGTCTGGATGCCGGTCTCGGTGATGCGTTCGATCGGGGTCTTGCGCAGGTCGACGAGTTCCACGTTGGGACGGTTGTAGGTGGCGAAGTAGTCGGTGTCGAGGCATAACCGCTTGGCCCCGAGGGGGTAGCCGTAGGGGGTCAGCGCCGCCGCGGTGGCCGGGTCGTCGACGATCTCGCCGATCTTGTCCCGGACGAAGTCGGCGAGCGAGGCGTTGACCTCCTCGTCGACGAGCATGTCCGAGTAGGCGCGCAGCAGCGGCGACGCGCCCCCCTCCGCCCAGCCCGCCTCGTAGGCCTGTCGACGCCGCTCAGGGGGCACGCCGCGGCCAGGAGAAGGCTCCCGGTCGCTGGGCACCCCGGAGGGGGCGATCCGTCCCCGGGCGCGGCGCCGCGCGTAGGTCGCCTTCACCTTCGCCAGCTCCGCCTCGGAAAGCGGGCGGTTGCGGGCAGGGACGCTGAAGTTCGGTGTCCGTTGCAGGACGATGAGGTGGTCGGCCTCCCGCGCGATCATCGGGATTGCCTGGATTCCCGTGGACCCGGTGCCGACGACCGCGACCCGCCTACCCCGGAGATCCACTCCCCCGGCGGGCCAGCGCGCCGTGTGGTACCACTCGCCGCGGAAGTCGTCGAGACCGGGGAGGTCCGGCCGGTTCGGGACGGACAGACCGCCCGTGGCCATCACACAGAACGCGGCCGTGACCGTTTCGTCGGTGTCGGTGGTGAGCGTCCAGGTGAGCGCGTCCTCATCGAAACGGGCAGCGGTGACCCGGGTGTTCAGCCTGATGTGCCGGCGCAGGTCGAACCTGTCCGCCACATGGTTCAGGTAGCGCAGGATCTCGGGCTGCGAGGCGTAGCGCTCGGTCCACCGCCATTCCTGCTGCAGTTCCTCGGAGAACGAGTAGGAGTAATCGATGCTCTCCACGTCACACCGGGCGCCCGGGTACCGGTTCCAGTACCAGGTGCCGCCCACCGATTCCCCGGCCTCGAGCACCACGACCGTCAGCCCCAGAGTCGTCGCGCGATGGGCCAGGTAAAGACCCGCGAAACCCGCGCCGACGACCGCGACATCCGCGTCGGCTCCACCTTGTTTACCACCCCGTCCGGCCATGCCGCCCGTGTGGACCGCGCTTTCCTTCACCTCGCCCCTCTTTCTGCGCCGTGGGATTGCGGGGCGCACACGCCGGGCCTCCTGGTGGTTTCGGTCACAGCGCCCATGGTCTCGAAACTAGGCCTTCTCGGATTCCAGGTGTCCTGTCTCAACCGTCAGTCCGGGCCGCCTGGGGACGGCGGGAACCCGGCGCGCCGCGCACATGTCCACGATCGCGGCGCTGACGCTGCGGACGGCGTCGACCGCGGTGTCGAGCGCGCCGACCAGGGAGAAGAACCCGTGTGCCATCGAGTGGTAGCGGTACACGGTGGTCTCGACGCCGGCGTCGGCGAGGCGGCGGGCGTAGGCGAGGGACTCGTCGCGCAGCGGGTCGTACTCGGCGACGACGACGACCGCCGGCGGCAGGCCCGCGAGGTCGCCGACCAGGCCGGGCGACGCGTCCGGGGACGCGCGGTCGCTGGCGCGGGGCACGTACTGCGACCAGAACCAGTCCAGGTCGTCGGCGCTGATCAGCATCTGGTGCGCGTGTTCGGTGTACGAACGCGACGTCATCCGGTGATCGGTCACCGGGTACACAAGCACCTGCAGGTCGATCCGGGAGCCCCCACGGTCCCTGGCCCGGCGGGCGACCACGGCGGCGAGGTTCCCACCGGCGCTGTCCCCCATGACCACCAGCCCGGCCTCTGGCGCCAGCCGGTTCGCCACCCAGGCCACGGCGTCCTCGGCGTCGTGCACGGCGGCGGGAAAGCGATGCTCCGGCGCGAGCCGATATCCGACGCTCAGCACCTCGCAGGACGTGAACTCGGCGATGGTCCGGCACAGCCCGTCGGACTCGTCCAGCCCACCGACGACCCAGCCGCCGCCGTGGAAGTAGACCACCACCCCCGGCGCCGGGTCGGAGCGCGGCCGATAACGCCGGGTCGGCACGATCCCGTCGCGCCCGGGGATGTCGACCCGCTCGACCGAGGCCATCTCGGGTCCCGGGGCCGCGCCGTCACGCAGGGCGGCCGCCCTGGCCCGGCTCGCCGCGGCCCCGGCCTCCCGCATCGGGACCGTGGACCGCCGGCGCATCCGGGCCAGCAGCCAGCGTAGCTGGGGATCGGGGGGATCGGGGGG
>NZ_FZMO01000093.1 GCF_900197875.1 Frankia canadensis
GGGGAAGGCGTCGGTGGTGGTGGGGCTCACGATCGCCGGGTCGAGGCCGAGCTCGGTCATGATCTGGCGGGCGAGGCCGTACCAGGTCGTCTCGCCGGTGTTCGTGCAGTGGTAGATGCCCGGCGGTACCGAGGACGGCCGGGCGGACGCGGCGGCGGCCAGGTCGAGCAGGGCGGCGGCGAGGTCGGCGGACCAGGTCGGCGAGCCGGTCTGGTCATCGACGACGGACACGGCGCCGCGCTCGCGGGCCAGGCGGGCCATCGTCTTGACGAAGTTGCCGCCGGTCTCGCCGTAGACCCAGGCGGTGCGCACGATGTACGACGCTGACGGCAGCAGGGCGCGGATGGCCTGCTCGCCGGCGAGCTTGGTGCGGCCGTAGGCGCTGGCCGGGGCCGGCTCGTCGTCGGTCTCGTAGGGCTTGGTCGCCCGGCCGTCGAAGACGTAGTCGGTGGAGACGTGCACGAGGATGGCGCCCACCTCGGCGCAGACGGCGGCGAGGTGCCCGGGACCGGCGGCGTTCGCGGCGTAGGCCCCGGCCTCGTCCGACTCGGCGCCGTCCACGTCCGTCCAGGCCGCGGTGTTGACGACGACGAGACCGCCCTGCACCTTCGCCGGGCGGGCCTGGTCACGAAGCACCGCGCGCACCCGTGCCGGATCGGTGATGTCGAGCTCGGCACGGCCGAGCCCCGCCCAGGCCAGCACCGGCGAGCCCGGATCGGCCAGCCGGGTCTCGAGCAGGCGGCACAGGTCGGCACCAAGCTGTCCGGCGGCGCCGGTCACGAGAACACGCACGCCCCCGAGTCTTCCAGACGCACCCGTCCGCGCCGCGGCACCGTCACCTCGCCACCCCGTCTCGGCCACGAGGTCACGGCGGGCGGTCAGTAGGTGCAGCCCGTGGTGAGCTGGGTGGCCGTGGTCGTGGGATTCGGGGCGCTCGTCGACGTGCCCGCCCCGCTGCCCGGCATAGCGCCTGTGCCCGGGGCGGCGTCCGGGGTCGTGCCGCCGGCGACGCCGGTGCCGGCCTCGCCGCCCCCCGTCGCGCCGTCGGTACCAGCCGTCGAGGTCGAGACGGGGGTGACGATCGAGTCCACCGTGAAGGCGGTACCGAGCACGAGACGGACGCGGCCGGCCGGCACGCCGGAGTCGGGCTGCATCCGGCTGCCGGGCACGGCGATCAGCAATGTGCGGGCCGCGGCCTCGTCGCCCGGGTGGTAGCGCACCTGGGTCGTGCGCTGCGACGCGCCGGACCAGGTCCGCGGACTGCCGACCTGGAAGCCCGCGCTGGTCAGCCGGGTCGCCGCCGACGAGGCCAGGCCCCTCACCCCGGCCCCGTTGTAGACGTCCACCCGAACCCGCGCGGCGGGCAGGGCGGTGGGTGACGCCGACGGACTCGCGGCCGAGGGCGTGCTGGCGCGCCCGGGCCGGCCGCGCAGCGGGGCGAGGAACTTCTCCAGCTCGATCGGGCTGTAGAGCTGGACGGCGCCGAAGCGGGGCAGCTCCCCGATCGCGTTGGCGCCCTCGGCGGGAGTCGGCGTGTGCACCGGGATCGTCTCGAAGCGGATCTGGTCGGCGGACATGCCGCGCAGCCGCGTCGCGAGCGCGCGCAGGTCGTTGATGCTGGTGCCGTCGTCGACGGTGAGCGCCTTCGTCGCGGCGTGCAGCAGGCTCTCCAGTTTGATCGGATTGGCGAGCACCCCGCTGGACGTCGCCCGGGTGAACACCGCGCCGATGAACTGCTGCTGGCGGCGGATGCGGTCGAAGTCGTTGTCGGGCAGGCCGTGACGCTGGCGGACGAAGGCGAGCGCCTGCTCACCGGAGAGCGTGTTCTGGCCGACGTGGCCGCGCCACTGCGACCACGGGTCATAGAGGTTGGAGCGGGAGCCGTTCGCCAGCGCCTTCACGCAGACGGTCACGCCACCGAGCGCGTCGGTCATCGCCTTGAAGCCGGCCAGGTCGATCGAGACGTAATGATCGATCCTGATGTCGGTGAGGTCCTCGATCGTCCTGATCAGCAGACTGGGACCGCCGAGGGTGATCGCAGAGTTGATCTTGCCGCGGCCGTGGCCGGGGATGCGCACCAGGGTGTCACGGGGGAAGGAGACCATCGTCGTGGTGCCGTCGGCGTCGAGGTGGGCGAGCATGGTCGTGTCGGACCGTTCGTCGCTGACGGCGCCGCCGCGCTGGTACTCGTTCCCGGTGCCGGCCCGGCTGTCCGAGCCGGCCAGCAGGTAGTTGCGGTTGCCGGCGGCCGCGTCGGCCGGGCGGTCGTCGCCCAGCCCGAGCCGGATGCGGTGGATCTGCGCGCCGAAGTACTGGTAGGCGGTCCAACCGCCCACCGTGGTCAGCAGGACCAGGGCCGACAGGCCGGCCGCGAGCACCAGCGTCAGCCGGCCAAGCGTGGAGCGCTCCCGGCGGGGGGCGAACTCCGCCTTCCCGGCGGTCGCGGAGCCCGAGGGCCGCGGCGGCGCATCGGTCACCGTGTCCCCCTCCCAGGCGGCCGGCGGTTTCACCCGAGTCGTGAACGATCAACCGGGCTATACGCATTCCGGCCCGCTGGCCGTCGCGAACCCTTCGGCTACTCAACGTACCCGTATCGAGTGGCGTGTACCCGTCAACGACCCGGTGGCGTAGGAAAGACGGGCGGGTGAGGCGGATGTCCTCCGTTACTTTCGGATAAAAAGGGGCCGGCAGCTGTCGATGACGGGCGCCACACCTGTCGTTACTTTCGGTCAGTTCAGCGCGACGCGATAGGGTCACGGATCATGAAGGCCCTCGTCCTCGCCGGTGGCTCGGGAACCCGTCTGCGGCCGATCACGCACACGTCCGCGAAGCAGCTCGTCCCGGTGGCGAACAAACCGGTGCTGTTCTACGGCCTGGAGGCCATCCGCGACGCCGGCATCCTCGACGTCGGCATCATCGTCGGCGAGACGGCCGCGGAGATCGAGAACGCCGTCGGGGACGGCTCGGCGTTCGGGATCCGCGTCACCTACATCCAGCAGGAGGCTCCGCTCGGCCTCGCGCACGCGGTGCTGATCGCCCGGGACTTCCTCGCCGACGAGCCGTTCGTCATGTATCTCGGGGACAACCTGATCATCGGCGGCGTCGCGAGCTTCGTGGAGGAGTTCCGCCGCACCACGCCCGACGCCCTCATCCTGCTGACGAAGGTGGACAACCCGTCCGCCTTCGGCGTCGCCGAGCTCGGTGCCGAGGGGCGGATCATCCGCCTGGTCGAGAAGCCGCAGGACCCGCCGAGCGACCTCGCGCTGGTCGGCGTCTACATGTTCGGCACGGCGGTGCACGAGGCGGTGCGGGCGATCAAGCCGTCCGCCCGCGGCGAGCTGGAGATCACCGAGGCCATCCAGTGGCTGGTCGACGGCGGCCACGAGGTCGCCTCGCACCTGGTCGAGGGCTACTGGAAGGACACCGGCCGGCTCGCCGACATGCTGGAGACGAACCGCCATCTGCTGGAGTCGATCGAGCCCGCGATCCACGGCAGCGTCGACGCGGACAGCTCGATCGTCGGCCGGGTCGTGATCGAGGAGGGCGCCTCGCTCGTCCGCTCGACCGTGCGCGGTCCGGCGATCATCGGCCGGGGCACCACGCTGGTCGACACCTACGTCGGCCCGTTCACCTCGATCTTCCACTCGTGCGCGATCGAGCGGACCGAGATCGAGTACTCGATCGTCCTCGAACGGGCGACGATCCGAGGCATCGGCCGCATCGAGGACTCACTGATCGGTCGGGACGTCGAGGTCGTGCCGTCCGCGGCGCTGCCGAAGGCGCACCGGCTGATGCTCGGCGACCACTCCCGCGTCTCGGTGGCCACAACCTCGGGGCACTGACGCGGCCCAGCCCTGTGACGGCTCGGACCGTCCCCCAGGAGCCGGGGCGCCAGCACGGCGCACCCGCGGGACGGTCAGCCCCGCGGGCAACGTTCTGCGCGGGCGGACGGGTCCTCGAGGCGGAAGAAGGACCCGCACGCGGTCCCCGGACAGAGTTCCCGGGACCCGGGCGGGCCCTCCCGGGACCCGGGCGGGCCCTCAGGTGCCGTCGGCCGGGGAGCCCGCGGGTACCGCGACGCGGCCCCCGAACGGCCCGTCGTCCGCGGCCGACGGTGTCTTCTCGGCGCTGCCCTCGGGCTGATCCACGGGCCGGTCCGAGGAGCCTGGGCGATCCACCGCCGACCGGGCCCAACACCCGCGCGCCTGCTGGGCGGCGACGACGAGCGATGCCACGAACAGGGCGGCGGCGAGCACGAACACGGCGACCGTCACGCCGATCGGGAACGGCGCCCAGCGGGCGATCCCCGACACCACCTGCCAGGTCCTCGCCGGGGTGTACGCCACCTGACGCGGCAGCCAGTAGTAGGAGCAGATGGCCAGCAACGCGGCCCCCTGCATGAGCAGCGCCCCGGCCAGGATCACCACGGGGGCGAGCCGCTCGCGCCCGCGCAGCGCCTGGCACAGCCCACTGCCGACCACCACCCCCAGCCCGACCATCCCGAGGTACAGGTAGCGGCCCTGCACGGCGATCCCGCGGGTGTAGAGCTGATAGTCCGCCCAGCTGCGCTGCCCGACCGACAGATATGCGAAGGCGACCGGCAGCAGCAGCACGACCACCCCGGCCGCCGCCATCAGCCACCGCGCCCGGCCCAGCCGGCGGCGGCCCCCGGCGAGCGCCATCACGCACAGCCCACCGACCACCACCGTTGCCAGCACGATCGCGACCGGGGCGAGCTGCGGCGGCTCGAACATCCCCAGGCCGCCCCAGAACCTCGAGATCATCGTCCGGACGAAATACCAGAACCAGGTCCAGAACGAGTCTGGCAGCAACAGCGGCTCACGGCGCGGCGGATCAGTCGCCCACCCGTTGGGCTGCACCGCGCCGTACATCAGATAGTTGCGCACCCACCACCAACCGCCGACGACGATGCCGAGACCGACGGCCAGCGCCGCCGGCAGCCACGGCAGCGAGCGCATCCCGGCCCACATCGCGCGCGCCCGGCCGCCGCCGGCCGCCGTCTGTCGCGAGCGCCACCAGCCGACGAGGTACGCACCGACGATCATGAAGGGCAGGGTGAGGGCGAACGCCTTCGACAGCAGCGCGAGCCCGAACCACAGCCCCGCCCAGGCGCCGGTGCGCGCCCGCAGGTCTCCTCGCAGCACCCCGGCGAGCACGACGGTCAGCGCGCCCGTCGTCAGCATCAGGATGCCGTCGTTGTTGAAGGTGGCCCCCACCCTGGTCAGCCCGGGAACGGCCAACGGCAGCGCCGCGGCGGCGAGCGCGGCCGGCTCACCCAGGCCGAAGCGGCGGGCCGCCAGCCAGCCGAGCAACGGCAGCGGCCCCACCACCAGGATGTTCAGCAACCGCAGCACGAACACCTGACGGTCGTAGGACCAGTCCTGCGAGCCTGGCAGCACGTCGAGCAGCGCCGCGCCGACCGCATAGATCACCGGCGGGTGCTGCACCATCTGGTTGGAAAGCCGGCCGTCGTCGACGGGTTTCGGCCCGCCGAGGGCGTCGAACGAGGCACGCGCGCCGCGGGGCGTCGGATCGATCTCGGCGAAGGGAGCCGCGCCGCGGCGTTTCCCACCCGACTGGAACATGTCCTGGTAGCGGCCGCGATCGAAGTCGTCCGACGCGGCCGCGACCCCCGTCGAGATCATCTTCTCACCCGGGGCCGGCCAGCCGGCGCCGTGCTGCAGGCCGTACACCATGTCGACGTGCTGGGCCTCGTCGTAGCCGGTCCAGGTCGGGTAGACGAAGGCGTAGCTCAGCAACATGGCCAGATGGGCCGCGGTGATGAGGACGAGCAGCAGCGGGGCGCGGCGCAGCCGCCGCGGCAGCCGCACCGCCCGGAAGACCGCAGGTCCCGGCCGTGGGCCGCGCATCCCCGGCACGCTGGCGGTACCGTCCTCGCGACGCGACGGTGGGTTGGCGGCGGGGCGGTCCGGGTCCGCGTTGCCCAGACCGTCCCCGCGAGGCGGCGGTTGGTCGCCGGCAGGGCCCTCGCCCATGGCGCGGATGCCGGCGGGCCCATCGGAGCGCCGCGGCTGTTCGACCTTCTCGGCGTCGGCCGCGGAACCCACCCGCCCGGCCGCCGTCGGCTGCGACTCATCCATATCTCTCGTCAGGGTAGACGACCCTCCTGTGCGCCCCGACGACACGCCCGCGAGCGCCCCGCGGCACCGGGCGCACCGGACCGGGGCGGGCGCGCACCTCGCCCGCGCGTCCCACCCGCGCTGTCGACGGTCCGCGCCGCGTCCGATTGACTGGACCGATGACGACCACACTGGACCGATGACGACGCCGACAGCAGCCCGCCGGGAACCAGGGACTCAGCCGTGATCGCGACGCCACCACAGTTCCTGTCCGCGGTCGCGCTGGTGGAGTCCGCCGCGGCCAGCGGTCCTGACACTGGAGCGCGTACGAGCGCCGAGGCCCGCCCGGGAGTGCCCGGCGTCGCCGGACTGCTCGCCCGGCGCCTCGCCGCCGATCCGGCCAGGCCGCTGCTCACCTTCTACGACGACGCGACCGGCGAACGCGTCGAGTTCTCCGCGACGACCCTGGACAACTGGGTGGCGAAGACGGCGAACATGCTCGTGGACACCGTCGGGCTCGAACCGGGTGAGCGGGTCGGCGTCGACCTGCCGACGCACTGGCTGGCCGTGGTCGTCGCGCTGGCCAGCTGGTCGGCCGGACTGGACCTCGTCCTCGCCGACTCCGACTCCGACTCCGACTCCGGTGACTCCGCCGGCCTCGGCGCCGATGGCGGCCGTTCGGCGGCCGCACCGCCCCCGGTGTCCCGGCTCGGCGCGCTGTTCGTCGCGGAGGATCGGCTGGAGGCGACCGCCGACCTGCCCGCCGACGAGACGGTGGCCCTGTCGCTGCGCCCGCTGGGCGGCCGGCTCACCCGGCAGGTTCCCGGTGTGCTGGACTACGCCGCCGAGGTCCCCCCGCACGGCGACCGCTTCGCCGCACCGCCGGCGCCGCCCGAGCAGGCCGGGCTGGTCCGCGCGGCCGAGCGGACGGCCGCCGTCTGGGGCCTCGGCCCGGACGACCGGATCCTCGTCACCGCCGCGATGTCGACCGCCACCGGACTGCTCGGCGGGTTGCTGGCGCCGCTGGCGGCCGGCGCGTCGATCGTGCTGTGCCGCCGTCTCGACCCCGCCGTGCTTGCCCGCCGCCTCGAAAGCGAGCGGGTGAGCGCCGTCCTCTCCGACGCCGACACCCTCGTCCCGACGCCCAGCGCGCTCCCGGAGCGGGTGCGGGCACTGAGCCTCACCTCCTGAGCCGCGTACGGGTCACCCGTCGTGGGTGACACCCGATCGGGCCGCGGTGGCAGCCGTCCGACGCGGGTAGTGACTACGCTCGTCACCACCTGGCCGGTCACCGTCAGCACCCGCGACCTGACGGACCTCCGGCTTCCGGCACGGCGGAGCGTCGGCGGGCATCGGTGCGCCGAACCGGCGGAACCGCCGAGATGGCAGCACGACCGAGTCGGCAGAACGGCCAAGGCGGCAGAACGGCCGAGGTCGCAGGATCGCCGAGGCAGTAGGACGGCCGAGGCAGCGGAGGTGGTGAGCGTGAGCGGGCCGACCGATCCGCGCATCAGCGTCATCGGCACGGGCTACCTGGGCACGACCCACGCCGTGTGCATGGCCGAGCTGGGGTTCGAGGTTGTCGGCGTCGATGTCGACGCCGAGCGGGTGCGGCGGCTGGCCGCCGGCGAGGTGCCGTTCTTCGAGCCGGGGCTCGAGGCCCTGCTACGCAAGCATCTGGAGGCGGGCCGGCTGTCGTTCACCGGGTCACCGGCGGCGGCCGTCGACCAGGCCGACGTGCACTTCGTCTGCGTGGGCACGCCACAGCGCCCCGACTCGGGCGCCGCCGACGTACGGCATGTCGACGCGGCGGTGAGCGGGCTGGTCACCGCGGGGCTCGGGCCGGGCGACCTGGTGGTCGGCAAGTCGACGGTGCCCGCGGGCACCGCGTCGCGGCTGGCCGCCCGGCTCGCGGCCGCCGCGCCCGGCGCGGAGCTCGCCTGGAACCCGGAGTTCCTGCGGGAGGGCATCGCCGTCGACGACACCCTGCACCCGGACCGGATCGTCCTCGGTGTCGCCCCGGGTGGCACCGCCGAGGCACGGCTGCGGGCCGTCTACGCCCGGATGACCGACGCCGGGACACCCGTGATCGTCACCGACTACGCCACCGCCGAACTGGTCAAGGTCGCCGCGAACGCCTTTCTCGCCACGAAGATCTCCTTCGTCAACGCGATGGCCGAGGTCTGCGACGCGACCGGCGCCGACGTCGCCGAACTGGCCGCCGCGCTCGGGCACGACCCTCGGATCGGGCCGCGGTTCCTGCGGGCGGGCATCGGATTCGGCGGTGGCTGCCTGCCCAAGGACATCCGGGCGTTCCAGGCGAGGGCACGGGAGCTGGGCGTCGGCCCGGCGCTCGGATTCCTCGCCGAGGTCGACGCCGTGAACATGCGCGCGCGGGACAGGGCGGTCGCGCTGGCCCATGAGGTGCTCGGCGGCCAGCCGGCGAACAGGGCGGTGGGCGTGCTCGGCGCCGCTTTCAAGCCGAACTCCGATGACATCCGCGACTCGCCGGCACTCGACGTCGCCGTGGCGTTGCGCCGGGCCGGCTGCCACGTCTCGGTCTACGACCCGGCCGCGGCGGCGAACGCGCAGGATCGCCATCCGGACCTGCACGTCGCGGGCTCGGTCATGGGAGCGGTGACCGGGGCGGAGCTGCTCCTCGTTCTGACCGAATGGCCCGAGTTCCGCGAGCTGGACCCGGCCCTGATCCGTCCGCACGTCACCCGCCCGGTCGTCCTCGACGGCCGAGGGGCGCTGGACGCCCGGCGCTGGCAGGAGGCCGGCTGGGCCTACCACGCCCTGGGCCGGCCGGCACGCGGACCGCTGGTGCCGCGGGAGCGCCCGCCGTCAGGCGGGGACCTCCACGAGGGCACCGGTCTCGACCTGGTAAATGAAGCCGCGGACCGAGGTCGTGGACTGCAGGAACGGTGACGAGCGCAGGATCCGCAGCGACAGCCGCACATCCTCCTCGACGTCAGCGAAGGCCTGGACCGGCCATTCCGGGCGCACCCCGGTGTCCCGCTCCAGCTGGTCCCGGAAACCGTCGTCGGTGATCTTCTCCAGCCCGCAGCCGGTGTGGTGCAGGAGGATGATCTCCTTGGTACCCAGCACGTTCTGGCTGACCGCGAGCGAGCGCACGACGTCCGTGGTGATGACGCCGCCCGCGTTGCGCAGCACGTGGGCGTCGCCCTCGGCGAGGCCGAGCAGGGCCTCCACGTTGAGCCGGGCGTCCATGCAGGCGACGACCGCGACGCCGAGCCGCGGCCGTGCGGGCGGCGCCTGCGGCAGGCCCGCCTCCTGCCGGCGGGCGGGGTTGCGCGCCGCGTAGGTCAGCAGCGCCTCGGTGGCCGTGGAGCTCTCCTCCAGAGCGACCGTCGGGAGCGGGCCGCCCTCGGGGGAATCCCCCCCGGCGACGCCCTGATACGTCTCGGAAGTGCCTCTGTACTCGGTCGACATCGCCGTCAGCCCCGCATCCTTCCGTCAGCGCGGACCAACCGGCCACCAGAGCAGATCATGGTCGTCAGTCCTCCGATCGATGATGCCCGCGGTCCGCGTCGCCAGAGCCGCGTTGCCAGGATGCCGTCTACCTACCCACATTCGTCAACGATCCGCACGTTCGGCGGGGTTGCGCCGCTCACGTAGCCCGCCGCAGCGGATCGGTTGCATCACCCATCGTAGATCTGGGAACACTCACCCGGTGGGTCGGACACACTGTGCTCTGCGACTTGTGACCCTGCGCGTGCGTCGAGCGGGCGCCGCCGCCCAGGACGACCGCGAACCCGTCGACGGCACAGGGGGTGGCCCCCCGGCGGCGACGGGCCAGCCGGTACTCTCCTGTGGTGGTAAAAATCGATCGAGGTCGCCTGTGGTGAGGCACCGGCAGACGCGCTCACCCGTGCAGGTACTCATCCACGAGATGGGTAAGTTCGGCCTGGTCGGTGGCGCCTGCTATGCCGTCGACTTCCTGGTTTCGAACCTGTGTCACACGCTTCTCGGAATGGGCCCGCTCAGCGCCAAGACCGTCTCCACGGTCGTCGCCGCGACCCTTTCCTACATCGGAAACCGGCAGTGGTCCTTCAACCACCGCGCCCGGACGGGGCTGCGCCGGGAGTACACGCTGTTCGTGATCCTCAATACCGTTGGCCTGCTGATCGCGCTCGGCTGCCTGGGCTTCGCCCGGTACGTTCTTGATCTGCGCGGCGTTGTCGCCTTCAATGTCTTCGGCAACATCATCGGCACCGGGCTGGGCACGGTGTTCCGGTTCTGGGCCTACAAGAAGTGGGTCTTCCTGCACCCGGATCATCCCAAGGTCGCAGCCGCCCAGGCCCCACTCGAGCAGGATCGCCGGCAGCCGATCCCGGAACACGCCGGCCAGATCTGAGCCACCCTCGGCCGGGGCATCCGCGATGCGACGGATGCCCCGGCCTTGTCGCGTGCTCCCGCCTTGTCGCGTGCCCCGGCCTTGTCGCGCACTCCGGCCGGCGCGATCCACGAACGACGGGCTCTGCGACGGCGCGATCCACGAACGGCGCGATCCGCGAACGAGAACGCCGCGGGCGGCACGGCCAGGCGGTCGCCCAGTAGCCCGCTCGCCGTTCGGGTCGTCCGTCAGCGCGTCCTGACCCGCCCCCGAAGCGGGGGCGCCTACCGTCCCGGCGCGCCCGCCGCCCCAGCGGCACGGCGGTTCGAGGCGTCCGCTGGGGACCATGCCCGCCGGCGGCGCGCAAGGCGGCGGCGGTGCCCGGATCGGCGCGGCGAGTCGATCGCCGGCGCCGCGTCTGTCCCGGCCGGACAACGTCGGACCCCGTCGCCCACGATGCCGAACCGTACTCGACGCGTCTTCTGTGAGTTACGCTCTGCGGGCCAAATCGGCGCTACGCGTTCATGTTTCGACACGCTGTGTCATCATGATGTCGGCCTTGCCGGCCCGCGCCGACCGTCCGATCGCCGTCGGGAGGTCCTGTCGTGCCTCAGTCCTCGCTCGCGTCGCCCCGCCCGGGCGGCCGCCCTCGCGACGAGAGCCGGGACGACGTCATCCGGGCGGCGACCCTCGACCTGCTCGCCGAGTTCGGCTACGACGGCGTCACGATGGACCGGGTCGCCAGCCGGGCGGGGACCGGCAAGGCGACGATCTACCGCCGATGGCCGTCAAAGCTGGCGATGGTGCTCGATGCCATCAACGACTTCGCCCAGGAGCGAATGCCGACTCCCGACACCGGCTCACTGCGCCTGGACCTGCTGGAGTTCTTCACGTTCTTTCACGAGGCCGTCCGCGGTGGCCGCGGCCGGATCATCGCGGAACTGATCTCGGAAATGCCACGCAATCCCGAACTGCGCGACGCGTTGCGCGCCGGCATGTGGACCCAGCGGGACGCGAGCTCGCGGGCCATCGTTGAACATGGGATAGCTCGGGGTGAACTCCAGCCGAACGTCGATGGCTCGATTCTTACCGAGATCGGCACAGCCATCATCCTGCAACGCGTCCTGGTGACCGGGGATCCGGTCGACCGGCCATTTCTCGAAACGATCGTCGACGACATCGTGATCCGGTACGCCGCGTGATCCGGTACGCCTGAGCCGGCACGCCGCCCGAGCCGCACCGAGTCGACACCCATTCCCGAGCCGGCGACCGAAGGTGGTCACTCCATCGCCGACCGTGGCAAGCCTGTCGAGAATATGACCTCCCACCCTTTTCTGCGGGCCAGGCCCTACCATCGGCGTCGGACCCGGTCTGTCCGGGTCGGACGCTGACACACCCTGACTGTTCATCCTTTCTGCCGGGTATACCGTTTCGCGGGGTCGCCGCCCTCGGATCCACCGCCCCGAGGCGTCGAGGCGAGACGGACGGATGGCCGGTCGTCACCAGGCCGCCCGCCGGCGCGGCGGAGGGACGCGGGGCGGGGGCGCCTACGCGCGGCACAGGAGGACCACACATGCATGCACCGGGCACCGGCCCCCAGGACCCGGACGCCGAGACCCAGCGCGCCGGCTGGCCTACCGGCGGGTACAACGACGACGAACAGACCCGGATCGCGGGCGCCGAACCCGTCGGGCGCCAGCAGGGCTGGCCCCCGCCCACCGGGTCGGGCGGCGCCTCCTACCCGTCCGGTCCGTCCGGCCGTCCCGCGCCGGGCGACGAATACGGCGAGGACGAGCGCACCCGGATCCTTCCCCCGGACGGCCAGCAGACGAGTGCGTACGGCGCGTCCGGGGCGACCCCTCCCGCCGGCGGCTACACCGGCCCGGGCGGCTACGGCACCGGTGGGCAGTACGGCGGTGCCGGTCAGGACGGCTACGGCACCGCCGGCTACGACCAGCAGGGTGGATACTCCCAGCAGGGCGGCGGCTACCAGCAGCAGGGCGCCGGCTACGACCAGGGCGGCTACCAGCAGAACTACGGCCAGACCGCCGGGTACCCGACGGGCGACGCCTACCAGCAGTCCGCCTACCAGCAGTCCGGCGGGCCGCAGACCGCCGGCTACCCCCAGACCGGCGGGTATCAGCAGGCCGAGTATCAGCAGGGCTCCTATCAGCAGGGCTATCCCCAGGGCGGCGGCTACGGCGGCTATCCCCCCGCCGGCGGCGGACCGTCCGGCTCGGGGGGTCGGCGGGGCCTGCTCATCGGCGGGATCGTCGTCGTCGTGCTCCTGCTGATCATCATCCCCGTGGTGCTGCTCAGCGGCGGTTCCGACGACAAGGACAAGCCGGTGGTCGGGCTGTCCGCCCCGCCCACCGCCAGCACCAGCCCGAGCACCAGCCCGAGCGCGTCTGCCAGCCCGTCACCGTCGCCCACGCCGTCGCCGACGTTCACCCCGTCGCCGTCGGCGAGCGGGCCCGCCCAGTTCACCCCCGCGGAGAGCGCACTGGCGGCCAAACTGGACTCCTCGGCGATGACCGACTGCGAGCCCAACAGCGACGCCGAGGGTGATCACATCCAGGCCGCCCTGTTCTGCAACTCCGAGGACGGCAAGGTCGTCGCCGCCTACTCCTACGCCACCGCCAGCGATCTGAGCAGCGACGTCGCGGTGCGCAAGTCCCAGGTGGCCTCGCCCTCCGGCAAGTGCAAGGAGGGCGGGAACGAGGTCTTCACCTGGAACTTCGACCAGGGCCAGACCCAGGGCACGGCCGTGTGCACCGAACGGAACAACGATCACTTCATCTACTGGTCCTACAACAGCAAGCTGGTCGCGTTCATGGCCACCGGAACCGACGGCACCGCGCTCTACGAGTGGTGGAGCGGCTTCGACCCGGTGCCACAGAGCTGACCCGTTGGCCAGCCGGTCGGGATAGGGCGGTTTTTGTGCTGCGGTAGCCCCATACCGACCGTATCCGGAAGGCCATACGCCTACGCTGGGGACCGCACCTGTCACCCATCTCGGGAGGAACCGTGCCGAGCCCCGGCAGTGGCGACGAGGACGCGCCACGCCCAGCCGAACTGTCGCCCTCCCTGCCACACGCCGGCGACGGTCCGGACGAGGGCACGGATCTGGACGACGCCGAGCGCACCATCCTGCAGCCAGCCAGCCAGCACCCGCCCGGCACCCCGGGTCGCATGCCCCCGCCATCCGGCCCCTTCGGCCCGGGTGGCGGCGCCGGCGCGGGGCCTGATCCGGCGCGACCTGGCACCGGGCCGGCCGGCCACGGTGCCTGGCCGCCGCCTTTCGCGGGCCCGTTCGCGCCGCCGGGAGGACCACCTGGCGGGGGCGCGGGTGGCCCGCAGGAGCCCCTGCGCCGCCCTCCCGGGCCGCCCGTTCC
>NZ_FZMO01000483.1 GCF_900197875.1 Frankia canadensis
GACCGGGTCATGCCAGGGCCCCCCCGGCCGCCAATCCCCGTCCCGGGCCGGCCGGCGGGGCCCTGGCATGACCCGGTCTGTCCGGCGTCCCGCGGCGCGGGCCCGGGACGCGCTGCTCCTGGAACTCGCCAGCCGGCTGACTCCCCGCGACCGGTGGCTCCTCGCGATGCTCCACGAACATCAGGTGCTGACACGCCGGCACATCACCCGGCTGTGTTTCGACGGCGACCGCCAGACCCGGATGCGCCTCGCGACGTTGCACCAGCTCGGCGTCGTCGACCGGGTCCACCCGAACTACAGCCTGGTCGCCGCCCCGCTGCACTACATCCTCGGCACCGCTGGCGCCGCGATCCTCGCCGCCGAACGCGGCCTCACCGTGCAGGACCTGGGCTACCGCCGCGACCGGCTGCACGCCCTCGCCCACGGGGTCCGCCTCGCCCATTTCGTCGAAACCAACACCCTGTTCGCCGCGCTGGTTCACGCCAGCCGCGCCCGTCCCGCCGGCAGCGGCCTGGTCGCCTGGTGGTCCGAACGGCGCGCCGCCGACACCTGGGGGCGCATCGTGCGCCCCGACGGCTACGGCGTCTGGATCGACGGGACACGCCGCCTTGATCTGATGGTCGAAGTCGACCGCGGCACCGAACCCCTCACCCGCGTCCTCGCGAAGCTACCCGCCTACAGCCGCCTCGCCGCCGCCAGCGGGATCGTCACCCCCCTGCTGATCTGGCTGCCCACCGCGCGACGGGAGACCAACCTGCGGGCGGCGCTGCGCACCAGCCCGCCTGGGGTCACGGTCATCACCGCCGTCCGCAGGTTGGACTCCCGTGTCGGGGTGGGCAGCCAGATCAGCAGGGGGGTGACGATCCCGCTGG
>NZ_FZMO01000199.1 GCF_900197875.1 Frankia canadensis
GGTCTGGGGGGCGGCGCGGTGGGCGGCGTGTTCCGGCTCGGCGGCGACGAGTTCGTGATGGTGCTGCCCGACACCGACGCGGAGACACTGCGGGCCACCGCCCGCGAGGTCCGCGAGGCGGTCGCCGCTCCGGTGACGGTGCGCGGCCACACCATCGCCATGCGGGCCACCGTCGGCGTCGCCTCGTCGCGCAGCGTCGGCGCCGACGGCGGCCAGCCCAGCCCCGACACCGTCGTACGCCACGCGGACCGCCGCATGTACGAGGCGAAGCGGGCCGCCCGGGCCGGCCGGGCGATGGACCCCGCCGCGCGCTGAGCGCCGCACCCGCGCGCCGCCATGCTCACACGCGTCCGGCCGTCCCGTGCGCGCGGGCTCTGCCACCATGGGCTGACCAGCCACCGGGCTGACCGGATGACCAGGTCACAGGGGGTGCGTGGATGGGACGGGTCGTCGTGGTCGGTTCGACGAACATGGACGTGACCACCCGGGTCGACCGCATCCCCCAGCCGGGTGAGACGGTCGCCGGCTCCGCGGTCGTGTTCACCCCGGGCGGCAGGGGTGCCAACCAGGCGGTGGCCGCCAGTCGGCTGGGCGCGCCCACCGTCCTGGTCGGCGCGGTCGGCTCCGACGGCTTCGGCGCCGTGCTGCATGAGTTCCTGCGCGGCGAGGCGATTGACGTCACCTGCCTGGTCCGTCTCGACAGTGTCACCGGCACAGCCGTGACGATGGTCGACGACGCCGGGGAGAACGTCATCGCGATCGTGCCGGGCGCCAACACCGCCGTCTCCGCCGCCGCGTTGGACGGCCTCGGCCTCGGGCCCGACGACGTCGTGCTGCTCCAGCAGGAGATCCCCGCGTCGGCGAACGCGCAGGCGCTGTCACGCGCCCGGGCCGCCGGAGCCCGCACGGTCCTCAACGCCGCCCCCCACCGGCCGATGGCGGCCGACCCGCTGGCGGCCGACGTGCGGGCGGCCGTCGACGTGCTGGTCGTGAACGAGCACGAACTCGCCGGCCTCGTGCCCGAGGCGGCCGGCCTGCCGCACCTCGCGGCGACGGCCGCCGTGGCCGCGGTGCGCGGGCTGCTCGCCGACGGCGCCGGCCCGACCGCCGACATCGTCGTGACCCTCGGCGGTGCCGGCACCTGCGCGCGGATCGGCGACGCCGTCGTCACCCTGGCGGCGCCGCAGGTGCCGGTCGTCGACACCACCGGGGCGGGCGACTGCTTCTGCGGCGCGTTCGGCGCGGGCCTCGCCGCCGGGCTGCCCGCCGCCACCGCGCTGTTCCACGCGAACCTCGCGGCCTCCCTCGCCGTGCAGCGCCCCGGTGCCGGGGCGGCGATGCCGACCCGCGCCGAGCTCGACGCCCTGCTCACCGGGCGCGTCGGCTCGTAAGGACCGACCAGGCCAGGGGTGATCGCGCTCACCCGGCCCCCACCGCGCAGGCAACGACGCGGACCGTCGCCACAACGGTGCATGCGATTGTTCCCCGCCGCCCCCGGTGGCCGGGTGGCTACCGGTACCGTTGCGGCGAAATGGGCCTTCCCGCCGGCGGGACGGCAGCGGAGGCTGGGTGGCGACATGAACGCTCCAACCGGCGGGCCGCGGGTGCTCGTCGTCGACGACAACGAGATGCTGCGCGCGCTGCTGGAGCGGATCCTGCTCGCCGAGGGCTTCCAGGTCAGCGTCGCGGATTCGGTCGACCAGGCGCTGGGGCTGGGCGCCGCCGGCTTCGACGTCATCCTCGTCGACCTGCGCCTCGGCGACCGGCCGGGCACCGACCTGATCGCCGAGCTGTGCCGCGACGACCCGGCGGCGCGCCGCCGCTTCGCCATCCTGACCGGCGCCGCCGGGGTGGATCCGGTGCCCGCCGGCATCCCGGTCGTGGCCAAGCCGTTCACCGCCGACAGCCTGCTGTCCGCCATCCACGAGGTGCTGCGGGCCGCGCCGGGGCCCGACGCGCGGTGACGGCGCCCAGCGGCGACGAGCCGCCCTCCGCCGATACGGCCGTCGCCCGGGTGCACGAGCTGCTGCGCCTGGTGATCGACCTGCAGGAGCGGGCGCAGCGGGCGGCCGCGGACCGGCTGCACGACGGGCCGATGCAGGAGTTCACCGCGATCCTGCTGGAGCTCGCCAGTGTCCGCCGGCGGCTGCCGGCCGGGCCCGCCGAACGCGTGCTGGCCGTCGAGAACCGGCTGCGCCTCACAACCGTGGGGCTGCAGGCGCCGAGCGTGTTCCGCCTCGCCCACGACGCCCGCGCGGCCCTCATCGCTGGCCTCACGCAGCGCGTCGACGGCCTGCTCGTCGACCGGCTCGACACCGAGCTGCGGGTCGAGGCGCATCCGCCGACCCTCACCGAGGTCGCCGTGGTGCTCGGGGCCGTCCAGCTGCTGCTGACGGCGGGCAGCCCGCACCGCCGCGGGGAGCATGCCTGGCTGTCCGCCGAGTCCGGGCCGGACGGGCTCGCCCTGCGGCTGCGTGTCCGCCCGCCTGGTCCGCGACCGGGCTCGGCCGCGGACCAGGACCCCGCGCCCGCCGCCCTGCTGCGTCCCCTCGCCGACCTGATCGGCGCCACCGTGACGGATGATCCCGCGACCACCACCTGGAGCGCCGCGCTGCACGTGCCCCGCCCACCGCGCCCGGCCGCGGGGCGCTGAGGACCGACGGCGGCGACCCGAGCGCCGCGAGGCTGTCAGCCGATCAGCTGTCAGCCGTCGGCAGGGCCGTCGAGGACCTCGCGGACCTTCGCGAGCAGCACCCGCTCGGAGAACGGCTTGCCGAGCAGGGTGAGGCCCGGGTCGAGCGTGCCGTTGTGGGCCAGCACCGGGTAGGCGTACCCGGACATGTACAGCACGCGGATCCCCGGCCGGTGCCGGCGGACGAGCTCGGCCACCGTCCGCCCGAGCACCTGCGGCATGACGACGTCGGTCAGCAGCAGGTGGATCTCCGCCGGGTGGGTGGCGGCGAGCTCCGCGGCGCGGTGGCCCTCGGCCGCGGTGATCACCTGGTAGCCGTTGCGGGCCAGCAGACGGCGGGTCACCTCCCGCATCGCCCGCTCGTCCTCCACGACGAGGATGGTCTCGCCGCCGGTCAGCACGTCGGCGTCCGAGATCGGCTCGGGAGCAGCCACGACGCTGTCCACCGCCGGGAGCAGGATGCTGACCGTGGTCCCCAGGCCCACGTCGGAGTAGATCTCGGCATGGCCGCCGGCCTGGGTGATGATGCCGTACACGGTCGCGAGGCCCAGCCCGGAGCCCTCGCCCTTGCGCTTGGTGGTGAAGAACGGCTCGAAGGCACGGTTGATCGTCTCGGTGGACATGCCGGTGCCGCTGTCGCTGATGCGCAGGTTGACGTGCCGGCCGGGTTTGAGGCCGGGGCGTTCCATCGCGACGTCATCCAGGATGTGGATGTTGGACGTGTCGATGGTGAGCTTCCCGCCGGTGGGCATCGCGTCGCGGGCGTTCACCGCCAGGTTGACGAGCACCTGCTCCAGCTGGCCGGCGTCGGCGAACACCGGCCAGGCGTCCGCGGTGGGCAGGGTGATCAGGTCGACGTGCTCACCGAGGGTGCGCCGCAGCATCTCCTCGATGTCGCGCACGACGTCGTTGAGGTTGAGCACCCGCGGCTGGACGACCTCCCGGCGGCCGAAGGCGAGCAGCTGGTGGGTGAGCTGGGTGGCCCGCTCGGCGGCCCGCTGGACCTGCTCGATGTCGCGCCGCGCCGGCTCCCACTCACCGCCGTCGCGCTCGGCCGCGGCCGCCACCACCTCGGACACGAACGCCGTGTAGTTGATGATCACGCCGAGCAGGTTGTTGAAGTCGTGCGCCACCCCGCCGGCGAGCTGGCCGAGGCTCTCCAGCCGCTGCGACTGATGCAGCTGGGCCTCGATCCGCTTGCGCTCCGCCTGCGCGCGTAGCCGTTCCCGCTCGGCCTGGGCCTCCAGCCGTTCGGTGACGTCGCGGATCGCCGCCGACACGAGCAGGCCCTCCTCCGTCTCCAGCGCGGACAGGGAGATCTCGGCGGGGAACTCGGTGCCGTCGCGACGGCGGGCGGCGAGCTGCATCTGCGCGCCCATCGGGCGTGGCTGCGGGTCGGCGAAGTAGCGGGTGCGATGGCGCGGATGCACCGCCCGCGCCGCTTCCGGGACAAGGATCTCGACCGGCTGGCCGAGCAGCTCCTCACGGTTGTAACCGAACAGCCGCTCCGCCTGGGCGTTGACGAGTTCGATACGGCCGTCGCCGAGCACACCGACGATGGCGTCCGGCGCCGAGTCCAGCAGTGCGCGGAACTTCGCCTCCGCACGCTTGCGGTCGGTGACGTCCCGGACGGCCGCGGTGATGACCATCCCCTCCGGCGCCTGGATCGCCGACAGCGAGATCTCCGCCGGGAACTCGGTACCGTCGCGGCGCCGGCCGGCGAGCTCCATCCCCAGACCCATCGGCCGCGGCTGCGGATCACGCAGATAGGAGGCCCGATGGTCCGGGTGCAGGGCCCGAGCCGTCTCGGGGATCAGGATCTCGACGGGCTCGCCAAGCAGTTCCCTCCGGGTATAGCCGAACAGCCGTTCGGCCTGTGCGTTGACCAGCGCGATCCGCCCGTCCGCGCGGACGCCGACGATCGCGTCCGGCGCGGCGTCCAGCAGGCCGCTGGCCAGGAAGCTAACGCTGTCATCCAGGTGAACCACCCCACGGGGTGAACATCGTGCTACAGACTGACAGATCGTAGCGCCGATCCCGCCATGCCATCATCACCCTGACGGGTGGTACCCCCCGCACCTTCCGGGCTGAACGTGCAGCTAAGAGTGTTCCGTCACCGGATGTCGATCCATCGTCCGGGGGGGTGACACCGAGGTCGGCCAGGACCGCCTCGGCGGCGCGGCGCCCCGAGAACAGCGCCCCCTGGATCGAGCTCGTGTCCCGATGATCACCGCAGACGTAGACGCCCGGCGCCGTGCGGACCGACCGGCGCAGCACGTGCGGGCTCGTCATCGCCGGCAGTGCCCGCGCCACCGGATAGCGGGCCAGCAGCGCCCAGCCCCGGGCGTCGGTGCCGTACAGGGTGCTCAGGTGCGTCCGCACCGCCGCCTCGTCCTCGTGCACGCCGAGCGCCGACGCGGCGATCAGCGCCTGCCCCGCCGGGGCGTACGACGGCGCGACCTCGCTCAGAACCACCGTGTTGAGCACCGGCCCCGACCGGCGGCCCGCGGCGGACCGGCGCGGATCGGCGCGGCCCTCCACGACGAGCACCCCGCGGCGCAGCGGCGGCTCGTCCGCCGTGAAGTAGTAGGTGGTCACCCCGTGCCAGGTGGGCTCGGCGATGCCCGGCAGCAGGCGGGCCGCCGTCGTCGCGTCGGTGGCGACGACGACCGCCCGGCAGCGCAGCGACCCGCCGTCCCGGGAGCGCACCCCGCCGCTGGTGACGATGTCCGCCGGGCAGCCGGTCCGCACCGTCCCCGGCCGCAGCCGGGCCGCCAGCTGGCGGGGCAGCGCCGCCATGCCCTCCGCGGGCAGCACCGGCGCCGCGGCGGCGAGACTGCGCCACACAAGATGGAAGAACCGGGCCGAGGTGGCCAGCTCGTCCTCCAGGAAGACGCCGCGCAGCAGCGGTGCGAGCACCCCGTCGACGGCCCGCGCCGACACCCCGCGGGCCAGCAGATCCGCGCGGGTGGGCCGTTCGGGCCCGGCGACCAGCGCCGAGGGCTGCGCCAGTCGGTCGCGGGCGGTCAGGGCGGCGAGCCGGGTGATGTCCGCCAGCCCCAGCGCTCTGCCCGGGACCAGGCCGCCGAGCGCCGCCGGCGTCCCGGCCGGATCGCCCAGCAGTACCGAGCGCACCCCGTCGCGCACCAGCAACCCCCGCACGAACGGCCGCGGCCGCAGCGCCGGCAGGTCGATCCTTCGGCGCACCTCCGGGTAGGCCGGCAGCAGCACCTGGAAGCCGCGATCGAGGAGGAACCCGTCGACCAGGTCGGTCCGCACCCGCCCACCGACGTCGTCCGCCGCCTCCCAGACGACCACCTCCAGCCCCTCGTCAGCGAGCAGCGTGGCCGCCGACAGCCCCGCGAGCCCCGCGCCCACAATCGCCACATCGGCCGTCTGCATGGCCACCCACCATTCCGTGTCCCGCGTCCGCGTCCCCCGTTCGTACCCCGGACAGCGGGTGGATCGCTATCGGGGCGGAGCCGCGACCTCCGGCGAGTCGCGCGCGTCGTCCGACCGGCCGTCGGCGGACTCCTCCGGACGCCGCGGGCAGGGCGCCACGACCTCGGAGGGGACACTCCCCGAACGCTCGCCCTCGACCCGCTTGCCCTCGGACCGCTCGACCTCGACCCGCTCGGCCTCGGCCTGCTCGGCCCGCTGGGCCCACAGCCGGCGCACCCGGTCCAGTACCACGATCGAGATCACCACGAGGGTGCTGCCCACCACCGCGTCGAGCCAGTAGTGGTTCGCCGTGACGACGACGACCATCGTGGTGAGCACGGGATGCAGGACGGCGATCCAGCGGGCACGATGACGCAGGATCGTGATGACCGCCCAGGCCTCGATCAGCGACCAGCCGACATGCAGGCTCGGCATCGCCGCGTACTCGTTGGCGATGCCGCCGCTGCCCTCCCCGTAGGGCGACGGCCCGTATACCTTGCCGGTGTCGACGAGCGGCACATTCAGCACCTGCGGCAGGAACCGCGGCGGCGCCAGCGGATACAGCAGGTGGATGACGAGCGCCATCCCGGTCGTCATGATCAGAATGTTGCGGATCCGCGTCCAGTGACGGCGGTGCCGGACGAACACCCACAGCAGAAGGACGATGACCGACGGGAAGTGGACGACGATGTAGAACCAGTCCGCCGCCCGGATGAGGAACTCCGCGTGCAGCGCCAGGCGCTGGACGGTCGCCTCGCTCGGCAGGTACAGGGCACGCTCCAGGCGCCAGACGTGCCCGGCGGCGGTCAGCGCCGAGCCCTCCCGCCCGGCGGCCAGGTGCCGGCTGAGGCTGTACGTCACATAGAGCAGGGCGATGAGCAGCAGCTGGCTGGCCGCGTACGCCGCCGTGCCGACCACCCGGCGCAGTCCCGCCGCCCGCGCGACCACCGCCGACCCTCCCGACGATGACCCGCCTGGCGCAGACCCGTCCGACGAGGATCCGCTGGTGGCAGACCCGCCTGAGACAGGGCCGCCGGCTCTCGGAGCCCCGCGCTGGGGCGGCGCCACCGGCATCCCCAGGGCATGACGCGACAACGGGGATCGCACCGCCGGTCGCCGCTGGTCGGCCGAGTCCGTAGGCGCAGCCCAGCCCATCCGTACTCCTCCCCACCCGGTGCGAGCACCCCACACGCGCCCCCGACAG
>NZ_FZMO01000440.1 GCF_900197875.1 Frankia canadensis
CGCCGCCGATCTGGCGGACGGCGACGTTGAGGCCTGTCGCGGCGGCGAAGCGCACCGGTGCCACGGACAGGGCGGCCGCGCTGGACACACCGACGCTGCAGGCACCGATCCCGAGGCCCAGGCCGAGGCCGCTGGGCAGCCAGGCGGTGAGGAAACGCGGTTCGGCGGGTAGCCACAGCGCGAGCGCGGCCGTCGTCCCCGCGAGCACCAGCGAGCCGGCGGTGACCAGAGCGCGCGGGGAGGGTCGGCGGGTCAGCCTGCCGATGACGATGCCGACGATCGCGGACGCGACGGCTCCGGGCGTCATCGCCAGGCCCGCGGCGAGCTCCGAGTAGTCCCAGACGTCGATCAGATACAGGACGCCGAGCAGCAGCGTCGTGTAGAGGACCGCGCCGAACAGGAAGGAGACGACGTTCGCCGCCGCGTACGTCCGGCTCGACCACAACCCGATCTCCACCGCGGGGCTGGGATGGCCGGCCGAACGGCGCAGCGCCGCCGCCACCAGCACCGCCGAGCCGACCAGGCATCCGATCGTCGCCGCCGACGCCCAGCCCCAGGTGGACGCCTCGGTGACGCCGAGCACGAGCACGCCGATGCCGCCGGCGAGCGCCACGGTGCCGATCGCGTCCGGCCGGCGGGCCTCACCGCCGCGTGCGGCGGGCCGGGCGGATCCGGATCGGTGCCACCGCCAGCCCTGCCAGACGAGCCAGCCGCCCACGGGCACGTTGATGCAGAACAGCGCACGCCAGCTCATCGTGTCGACGAGCACTCCGCCAAGGGCAGGGCCGGCCGCCGCGGCGAGGGCTGCGGAGGCGCTCCAGAGCCCGATCGCCGCCGCCCGGCGTTCTGGCGGGGTGTCGGCGAGCACGAACGCGAGCGACGCCGGGATCAGCAGGGCCGCCCCGACGCCCTGCACCCCCCGCGCGACGAGCAGCGCCTCGAGTGTCGGTGCCACGGCGGCGAGCAGCGACGCGGCGGTGAAGACGCCCACCCCGGTGACGAACAGCGGGACCCGGCCGACGACGTCGGCGAGCCGGCCGGCCGGGGCGAGCAGGGCCGCGAACATGATCGTGTAGAGGGTGACGACCCAGGACAGCGAGGTGACACCGACGTGGAAGTCGCCGGCCAGGTCCGGGACGGCCAGGTTCGTGATCGTGGCGTCCAGGAAGGCGAGGAAGGATCCGCCGCAGGCGACCACCAGGGGCAGCCGGGAGGCCCGGGATGAGGTCGTGACTACTCCGACGGCTGAAGCCGCCGGCTTCTCAGGCGACTTGCGCGGCCCGA
>NZ_FZMO01000437.1 GCF_900197875.1 Frankia canadensis
GGCCGCGAACCTGCGTCGCCACGCGGGGGCGGCCCGGTTCGCCTACAACTGGGCCTGGCCCGGGTGAAGGCCGCGTTCGCGCAGCGCGACGCGGAGAAGTCCTACGGCCTGGACGGCGACCTGCTCACCCCGGTGCCGTGGACGCTGCCCGTGCTGCGGCTTGCCTGGAACGCCGCCAAGCGGGACGTCGCGCCCTGGTGGGACGAGTGCTCGAAGGAGGCGTACTCGGCCGGGCTGGACCAGTTGGCCCGTGCGTTGAAGAACTTCACCGACTCCCGGAAGGGAAAGCGGAAGGGCCGCCGGGTCGGTTTTCCCCGGTTCAAGAAGCGCGGGAAGGCCCGCGACTCGTTCCGCTACACGACCGGCGCCTACGGCCCCGCGACCGATCTGTACGTGAAACTGCCCCGGATCGGCCGGGTCAAGGTCGGCGAGCCGATGGGCGCGCTCACGTCGCGGCTGGCGGATGGCCGGGAGCGGCTGGGTGGAGCGACGGTGTCCCGGACGGCGGGCCGCTGGTTCGTGTCGTTCACCGTCGGCGCCGACCGGGACGTTCCCGAACGGCCGACCCGCCGTCAACGGACGGGCGGCACGGTCGGCGTCGACCTGGGCGTGAAACACCTCGCGGTCCTGTCCACCGGCGAGACGGTGGCGAACCCGAAACGGCACGCCGCCGCGCTGCGGACACTGCGCCGCGCGTCGCGGGCCTATGCCCGGTCGAAGCCGGGCAGCGCTGGGCGCCGGCAGCGCGCCGCCGGGCTCGCGACGATCCATGCCCGGGTCGCGAACCAGCGCCGCGACGGGCTACACAAACTCACGACACGGCTCGCCCGGTCCCACGACGTGATCGTGGTCGAGGATCTACACGTCGCCGGGATGGTCCGCAACCGCCGGCTCGCCCGCGCCGTCTCGGACACCGGGATGGCCGAGATCCGGCGACAACTCACCTACAAGACCGTCTGGTACGGATCGCGGCTCGTCGTCGCCGACCGGTGGTACCCGTCGAGTAAGACCTGTTCCGGCTGTGGCTGGCGAAACCCAAGCCTCACCCTGGCCGACCGCACGTTCGCATGCCAGTCCTGCGGGCTGGTGATCGACCGCGACCTGAACGCCGCGATCAACCTGCGTCACCTCGTCGCCGCTAGTACGTCGGAGACGGTAAACGCCCGTGGAGCCGACCATAAGACCCGCATGAGCGGGCGGGTGGCTGGGAAGCGGGAACCTGGCACGGCCAAGGCCGGTCAGACCAGGAGTGCCGGCGCGCAAGTGCCGGCGGCGTGAACGGCGAGCGCTATCGCTCATCGATCCGCAACGG
>NZ_FZMO01000006.1 GCF_900197875.1 Frankia canadensis
AAAAGCTCCAGGAACGGCTCGCGAAGCTCGCCGGCGGCGTCGCCGTCATCAAGGTCGGCGCCGCCACCGAAGTCGAACTCAAGGAGAAGAAGCACCGCATCGAAGACGCGGTGTCCAACGCCAAGGCCGCCGTCGAAGAAGGCATCGTCGCCGGTGGCGGCGTCGCCCTCCTCCAGGCGTCGATCACCGCCTTCGAGAAGCTCGACCTCTCCGGCGACGAGGCCACCGGCGCCAACATCGTCCGCCTCGCCCTCGAAGCCCCCATCAAGCAGATCGCCTTCAACAGCGGTCTCGAGGGCGGCGTCGTCGTCGACAAGGTCCGCAACCTCCCCACCGGCCACGGGCTCAACGCGGCCACCGGCGAGTACGTCGACCTCATCGCCACCGGCATCATCGACCCCGCCAAGGTCACCCGCTCCGCCCTGCAGAACGCCGCGTCGATCGCCGGCCTCTTCCTCACCACCGAGGCCGTCGTGGCGAACACCCCGGAATACGCGGCTGCCGACTCCGCCCAGCTCGACGCCACCATGCGCCAACAAGGCTTCTGAGCCCCTCACTCCGAACCGTCCGCGGGCCCGCCCATCTGTGGGCTCGCGGACGATCAGGCCACCGCCCGATGTGAGCGTCTCGTCAGGGTGATCGCGCATACGGTCGGCTGCGATAGCCACTACGAGAGGCGGAGCCGTTCGGCAGGCTGACCGGTGACGGCCGCGATCAGCTCGAAGTCCTTGTCGACATGCAGGACCACCAGCCCGGCGAGCTCGGCTGTCGCGGCAATGATCAGATCGGGGACGGACGGAGCGCGGTGGTGCCCAGTGCCGGCGAGTAGCTCCTGGACCTCGACGGCCCTGGCTTCGATGCGAGGTGTGGTGTTCTCGACGGGCATTGCCGCGACCGGTGGCCGACGCAGCCTGACGCGGAGATCCTGAACGGACCGCGCGGAAAAGCCCACCTCAAGAATCGTCACCGTCGTGATCCGGATCAGGCCCTGCTGGATGCGGGACAGCCACTGGGCCGTGTCGGGAGTCTCGCTCAGCCGGACGAGGGCGGACTTGTCGATCAGCCAGCGCCGCGTCGTCTCGGCCGCGGCCGTCACGTCCAGGCCTGCCGCATGACGTCCTCGTCGACGAGGTCGCGGAAGGTGGTACTGAACCAGCGCAGGTCGTCGAGGGTCACGGGGGTGATCGAACGTGCCGCATCCTGGGCGAGCTGCCGGCGAAGGTACTCGTTGCGGGAGAGGCCGAGACGGGCGGCATGCGCCTCGACGGCGGCCAACACGTCGTCGGGAACGTCCCGGATGAGCACGTCGGACATCGGCTACACCTCCAGCGGAATCTCAAGCGGAATCTCAAGCGGAGAACTGCACGGCCAATGATATCCCATGCTATCAACGGCGGGTCCACACGAACGAACGGAGCGCCGGCCGCCTGCGCGGCGGGCCGACCGGGAGCAGGCACCATTCCGGCAAACCACGCACTGCGGGCGGTATGCTACCCGCCGTCATGGCTGTAGCCGCTCTGGCAGGACACGACGCCCCTCACGCCCCGGTGGCAGGCGGTGCGGTCGGCACCGACGACTTCGATGAAAGGGCAAGGTCGACACAGCCGTGGCCGACGAGGTCTCCCCCGAGTTGCCGCCCGCCGGGACCGCGGCGAGCTCCCCCGCTGGCATCCCAGCCGACGAAGCCGACAGTAGTTCTGCCGGTGCCGGCACAGAGGACAGCGCAGAGGTACCGGGGTCCGGCGACGAGGCTCCGGCCGACGATCACACCGGCCACGACCAGTCTGGCGGCGAACGAGTGCGTGCCGGCGGCGATCCGGATGACCCGTTCGCCGGACTGGTGCTCGACAAGTCGTTCATCCGGGCGGCCCCGGTCCACGAGGCACCCGCCCGTACCCGCGCGGCCATCCTCCGCCACGGCGGGTCCGTGGCGGCCGGCCGGGCGGACAGGTCCCGCCGATCGGCGAGGTCAGGCTGGGCGACCAGGTTCCGTCGCCGGTCGGCGGCCAAACCGCCGTGGCCCCGGGACTGGAAGCCACGGCGCAAGCGCTGGAACCCGCTGGACAGTCAGGTGGTCGGTGTCGGGCTCATCGTCGCCATCGTGGCGGGCGCGGGTTATCTGGTCGTCCATCGCCCAGGCGGCAGGTCCTCGAGCGACGCCACGCCAGCCGCCGCGGCGACCACCCCAGCAGCAACCCCAAGCGCCGACACCACAACCGATCCCGGAGCGGAGCTGGTCCAGCGGCACTACAAGCGAGGGCACTGCTTCATCTGGGACCAGGACGCTGTCATGCCGACGATGCTGCGGTAAGGCCAGGGCCGGCCGGCTGGGACCAGAGCGATCGTGCGCTGTTCTGCGGCCTGCAGGGCCATTCGGCCGTACTGCTCGACGACGGCACCGTGCCGGACTCCCATCTGGACCTGTTCACCGGCAGAGCGGAGGGCGCGGATCAGTCCTTCGTGTTCCCCGTCGGGGCCTGCCTGCTCGCGTCACCGAACACGACCAGGCCAGTCCGGTGCACGGACCCCCACCAGGCAGTCGCGGTCGGCAACGCCCACCTGCCCGACACCCCGGGCGGCGAGCCTCCCTCCCACGAGGACTTCCTCCGACTGGTCGAGGCGCGCTGCCGAGAGCTGGCACGCGCGTACATCGGACCGTCGTTCCAGGAAAGCCGGACGTTTCACCTCAACTCGCTACTGATCGATCCGGCCAGTTGGCGCGCTGGTAGCCATACCGTGACCTGCATGGTCGAGTACTACACCGCATCCGGGCAGCCGCGGTCCGTCAGCGGCGACCAGCTTCGCCGCGACCCAGGCATTCCAGCCTGACGGTCGCGGCGGTGGCCGGAGCAGGGACTTTCCTACTCCCGGGTGCCGGCGAGGCGGACGGGGGGCGTCCGGGTCGCGGCGAGAGCGGTGAGCACGCTCGTCATGCCGACGACGGCGAGCGAGCCGAGCGCGACGGCGCCGATCAGCGTCCACGGCACGCTCACGATCGTCACGCCGACGATGCGCTGGACCGCGCCCACCAGGCTGAGGATCGTCGCGCTGGCGGTGAGGCCGCCGAGGAACAGGCCCACCGCGACGAGGGCCGTGGACTCCCACAGCGCCATCCGGATCACCTGGGTGCGGGTCAGGCCGGACAGCCGGGCCGTCGCGAACTCCCGCCCCCGGCTGGAGGCCGCGACGACGACCGCGTTGACCATGGCGACCACGGTGTAGACCATGGCGAGCGCGAGCAGCCCCACCATCACATTGGTGTTGACCCGCTGCCGGTCGGAGGCCTCGTGCCGCACCCAGCCGGCAGCGGTGTCGACCGTCCCGTCCCGGCCGAGCCCGGCGTCGCGCAGCCGGTCGGCGACCGCGGCCGCGAAAGCACCGGACGCCACCTGGATCGTGTAGCGCCGCGAGTCGGTGCGCTCGACGCCGAGGCCGGCGGGCAGCAGGAACTGGGGGCCGGAGATCGTGGCGGGGTACCGCGCGACGACACGCAGATCCCTCGGCGTACCCGCGATGCGCGTCCGCAGCACGTCGCCGACGTCCCAGTGCGATCCCAGCACGGCCACGGTGTCGCCGTGCAGGTCCGCGAGGTCGCCCGACCGCGGCGCGAGCCGGTGCGTCCGGCCGTACTCGGCTGGGCTGACGGACAGTCCGTCCGAGGACTCGTAGGTCATCTTCCCGTCCTCGACGCTGCCGAGGTCGAACGCGACGGGGGTCTCCTCGGAGACCACGGCGACCCCGTCCACGGCGGCGAGCCGGGCCGTCATCTCCTGGTTCGCCGTCACGACCAGGTCGGCACGCAGGCCGCTCGCCGTCTCGTGGCGCGCCGCGGCGCCGAGGGTGCCCAGCGAACCGGCCATGCCGATGACGAACGTGAACAGAACGATGATCGGGGCCGCCGTCGCCGCACCGCGCCGGGTGTCGGCGCGCAGGTTTGCGTGCGCCAGCCGGCCGAGCGGCCCGACGGCGAACAGCCTCGGCAGCAGGCTCGCCGCGGGCAACAGCAGCGGGGTGAACGCGGCGACCGCCACGACCAGCACGATGCACGAGCACAGCGCCATGGCGATGGCGGCGTCCGGGCCGACGTGCGGGACGATGACCAGCAGCGCGATCCCGCCGCCCAGGAAGACGACGCCCAGCAGCCACCGCGACACGGTCATCAGCCGGGCGTCCCCACCGGCCTCGCGCAGCGCCGCGAGCGGCCGCACCCGCGCCGCCCGGCCTGAGGCGGCGGCCACCCCGCACACCGCGATGAGCACACCCGCCCCCACCGACGCGCCGATCACCCAGGTCCGCCACGCGCTGGTGAACCCGTCGGGAAGCAGGTCGAGCCGGATGAGCAGCCAGACCTGCAGGCGCATCACCGGCAGGCCGGCGAGCACGCCGAGCCCGGAGCCGACCAGGCCCAGCAGCAGCGCCTCACCGAACAGCAGCCGGCGGACCTGCCGCCGGCTCGCGCCGACAAGGCGCAGCAGGGCGAGTTCGCGGTAACGCTGCACGACGGTGAACGCGAACGTCGAGCTGACGATGAAGACGGCGACGAACGTCGCGAGGCCCAGCGTGTTGCCGAGCAGGGCGAGGGCGCCGTCGCGGCCGTCGCGCACGCGATGCGCCTCGGCGGACGACAGACCGGCGGGAACCCTGGCGGTCGCCGCCGAGATCAGGGTGAGCAATGACGACTGGACGAGGGCGACACCAAGCGCGACTGTGACGATCGCGCCGATGAAGACCTGCCACCGGTCACGGAACGTGCTCCAGGACAGACGCAGCATGGGAACTCAGCCTTTCCGGCCGGGGAGGGCGGTTTCGCAGGGGGGCTCAGGCGTCCCAGCTCGCGAGCAGGTCGGCGACGGCGCGGGCGGATGGCCGTTCAAGCCGGTCGACGAGGCGTCCGTCGCGCAGGAAGAGCACTCGGTCGGCGGTGGCCGCCGCGGCCGGGTCGTGGGTCACCATGACGATCGTCTGGCCGTTGTGGTCGACCATGGAGCGCAGCAGGTCGAGCAGACTGCGCGCGGCGCGGGTGTCGAGCGCGCCGGTGGGCTCGTCCGCGAACAGCACGGCCGGCCGGGTCACCATGGCCCGCGCCACCGCGACGCGCTGTTGCTGCCCGCCGGAGAGCTCCCGGGGTCGGTGCCGGGCTCGGTCGGCCAGCCCGACCGCCGCCAGCGCCCCATGGACCTCCTGGCGCCCCGGCCGCCGGCCGGCCAGCCGCAGCGGCATGGCGACATTCTGCGCCGCCGTCAGCGAGGCGATCAGGTTGAAGCTCTGGAAAACAAATCCCACCGGGCCGCGCCGCAGTTCGGTGAGTTCCGCGTCGGAGGCTGCGCTGATATCCTGGCCGGCGATGATGACCTGGCCTTCGGTGACCCTCTCAAGCCCGGCGGCACAGTGCAGAAGCGTCGACTTCCCGGAACCCGACGGCCCCATCACCGCCGTCCACGAGCCAGTCGCGAACTGGACATCGACGTTGTCCAGCGCCCGCACCGCCGTCTCGCGACGTCCATAAAGGTGGCTGACACCACGCAGTTCGACGGCGGGCGCCGTCCGCACATCCCCCATGGTCTGCTGAAACCGCTCGCGAGTGCTCATGCGATTTTTATAGCCGCGGGCGCGGCGCCTGACATTGCGGCGGTCTGGCCAGCTCAGGGTGGGGTATACCCCCGCCCCCGACCTTCAGCTTGCCACGCGGCGCCCCTGATGTGGCGCGGTATGGCGGAGTGGCGGCCAGCGGCAGGGTCGCTGGCCGCCACCGTCGCGCTGGCTGGGCGGGTCCCCAGCCGGGGGCCGGTCAGCCCAGGCCGTGCACCCGCCGGTATTCCAGGGTGTAGGCCAGCTTGCCTGGCTTGGCGTCGGAGTAGGGCTTGCTCAGCTTGTCGAACTCGCCCTTGTTCTCGGCCTTGCCGCCGTTCCACTGGGTGAGCGCGCCGAGCTGCGCGGCGGTGAAGCCGCTGTCGACGACGGTCGAACTGGGCAGCGCGGTCATCGTCTGGGTCAGTGCCTTGACGGTGGCCAGGTAGCTGCCGAGGTCGTTCGGGTTCCAGGTCGCCAGGTCGATCGGCCTGGCATCACGGACCCAGCTGCCCCAGTAGAACTCCTGGAAGGGCAGTCCGTTCTGGGCGTAGCCGATGTCCCGGCCGAAATAGAGCAGGCTGCGGTACTTGTCATTGGTGAAGTTGGCCAGCCCCACACTCGTCGGCAGCTTGTTCACCGTGGTCGGGTTGCCCTCCGGGTCGCGCAGGTAGACCCACTTGTTCGCCTGCATCTGGGCCCAGAAATCCTGGCGCGTCAGCGTGCTCAGATTGGCCAGCACCCGCAGCCGGACGTGCAGGTTCGCGCCGCCGTCGGGGGTCTCGTAGAACGAGGTGAGCGTGTGGTGCCCGTCGGTGAGGAAGGGCTCCCCACCGGGACCGATGACGACCGTCTTCATCGCGGCTACGCTGTCCGCCGTCTCCCCGCCGATCGGGAGCTGGCAGGTGAACGACGACGGGTCGTCCAGGCGCGCGCCGGGTGACACGGTCGCGGCGGCGATCCGGCCGTCGGCCTCGCACCAGTCGTCGAACTTCTTGTTGATCGCGTCCTTGCCCAGGGTGTAACGGCCGAGCTTGTAGTACACCTCGTCGTAGCCGAGCGACGGCTGGGTGGGGTGCACGTCCCCGATACGGGTGTCGAGCAGATCACCGGTCTGTGCGCACAGATGCTGCGAGAACGGCGTGTTGCGGTTGTCGTGGTCGCAGAACGACGGCCGGGTACCCGGCGCGCCAGGCGCCGCGGACGCGGCCGGCGCGGAAACGGCCACGCCGGCCCCGACGGTGACGGCGACGGTCGCCGCCAGCACCGAGGCGCGGCGGGACAAAGATCTGAAACGCATAGACGTGCTCCTGGTCAGCAGTGCGGATAGCCCTGTGAGCCTGGTGGTGGCCCAACAACGCGTGAGATCCGCACCGCGACGCCCAGGAAAACCAGAGATGAACGGTCGCCATTCCACTGAGCCGAGGAGTAGTGGACCGGCAACCATCCGCACAGAATTCGCGCAGCATTATGCTGGACCGCTACTCGAACGTTCTGGTCGACGCCGTGCCGCCGGGGCATTGCCGCCTGGGCATTGCCGTCGGCCCGTCGCTACCGGGCTACCGGGCTACCGGGCATCGAGGGGCAGGGCGGCGCTGGCGGAGGTGCGCGCGGCCAGACCGTCGCGGAGCTTTGTCAGCCGGGCGATCTCGTCGTTGAGCGCGGTGAGGCGGCGCTCGACGACGCCGCTCGTCGAGCTGCAGACGCCGCGAGGATCGCCGTAGCGCGGCAGCGCGTCGCCTTCCAACAGGTGCAGGCGGTCGGCGCAGGCGGCGACGTCCTCGACGGTCAGGCCGAGCATGAGCAGTTCCCGGATGATCCGGATCCGGTTGACATCCGCGGCGTCGTACTCACGCTGGCCGGTCGCCGTGCGCCGGGGCGGAGGCAGCAGGCCGCGCTGTTCGTAGAACCGCAGGGCGCGGGGAGTGGTCGCCGCTGCCGCCGCCGCGTCGCCGATTCTCATCTACATCTCCACGATGACCGTGCCGACATGCTTTCCCGCGATTGTCTCCGACAGCGCGTCCGCCGCGTGCTCGATGCCCGCGATCCGGACCAGAGGGGCGGTGATGCGGCCGGCGCGCAGCCAGGTGCCGAACCGCTCGGTCCAGCCGTCCTCGACGGTGTTGTCCAGACCGCGCAGGGTGATGTGCTTGAGGATGAGCGGGAAGGTGTCCAGCTCGACCGGGGAGGCGACGCCGGCGCCGTCCGGAGCCAGCTGAGCGGCCAGCGAGCCGACCAGGATGATGCGCGCTCCCGGCCGGGCCACGGCGACGGCCGCGCGGAGCTGCTCACCGCCGACGTTGTCGATCACGACGTCGAGGCCATCGGGAGCCGCCTCGGCGAGCTGGTCGTCGACGGTGGCGACGCCGCCGCGCAGGACGGCGGCGTCGTAGCCGAGCTCGCGGACCAGCCGCTCGGCCTTGGCCGGGGATCCGGTACTGCCGATGACGCGGCCGGCGCCGAGCAGCCGGGCGATCTGCCCGGCCATGCTCCCGACCGCTCCCGCGCCGCCGGCGACGAACACCGTCTCACCGTCCGTTAGGCCGCTCTGCCGCAGCGCCGCGTAGGCCGTCCGGCCCGAGACCAGGTGCGCCGCCGGGTCCGGCAGGACGTCGCCCAGCGGCTGGCACCGGTCGATCGGCACGGCGGCGTACTCCCGCCAGCCCAGCCAGTGCGACACCAGCTCGCCCGGCCGAAGGCCGGAGCCGGCGGGCGCGGCGACGACCTCCCCGATCGCGGCGCCGAACAGGGTGTCGCCGGGATGGATCGGCGGGAACGGCGCGCCTTCGACACTGCCGCCGAGCAGCGTCCGGATCGCGGCGAAGACGTGGAAGTACCGATTGCGGACCAGCGCCTCGCCAGCCCCGGGAACGGGAACGGGAACCTCGACCACCTCGAAGTCCGACGGCCGGGGCAGACCGGCGGGCGGGTGGACCAGGCGTACCTCACGAGACAGCGACATGGCCGGGACCGTAGCCCCTGACCCGCACGTCAAAGGCAAAACGCTCATGCCGAGAAGGGCTGCCGGCGGATCCGGTCCAGGGCTGCCGCCGCGTTCGGCCACAATGTAGCCGCGATCCGGAGCGCCCGGGTCTCGCCACCTGTCCCACGGGGCCGATGAGCCTTCGTACCAGTTATCGGAGCCCGGACAGGCCGAGGGTGGTTTCGTGGCCGCCGGCGAAGCTGACGATCATGCGGGCTGTGCCGCCGATAGCCGCGAGGTAGGCGTTAAGCGTCGACAGGAGCAGGTCGTGGGGCTGTTCCAGCCGGCTGATGGCCGCCTGGGTGACACCCAGGCGTCGCGCGAGGCGTAGGACACGTCGCCGATCGTCTTCTTGTCGAACCCGATCAATGCGACCACGGCGCGGTCGTCGGCGGGGAACCGGTGTCGAGATCGTCATCGGTGTCTTCGGGACCTGTCCCACACCGACATGATCATCGACGGTGACGATGTCGCGCAGTTCCTGGAGGTGAACATGGCCCCCGGTATGACCGACACGAGTACCTGGCCGACGGGTCTGCATGCCGCCGTTCTCGACTTCGCCGTGGTCTGCCGCGGCCTGGCAGCCCGAGCACGCGACCACCGCGATGTCTCACGCGGCTGAGCGCGGGTGCTATCTCGTCACGCTGGCGCTGAACGTCGCCGAACGTCTTCGAGTGGAACCACGGTAGGGCGGCCTTCAAGCGGAAACGCAAGGTCCGGCGTCGGATGCTTCCACTGGTCCGGGCGCGACTACGAACTCCAGGGCCGTCCGTCCATCTGCCACTGATTCTGTGGAGCGGAGCACGAGTCTGCAATCTTCGGCTAGCCTGACTATTTCATCGGCCGTCCTTTCCCTGCCGCCGAAGCACATCAGCATGAACAGATCGGTGGCGGTTCTGGTGCCCTGCCCCAGCAAGGGCTCGATAATCACGAGGGTGCCATTCGGCGTGGCGGCCTGACGACATCTAGACAAGATCTTGCGGGCGTGGTGATCATCCCAGTCATGCAGGATATCGGACAGAAGGTAGACGTCAGCCCCGACGGGCAGGGGGTCGAAGAAGCTGCCAGACACGGTGCTGGCTCGATCATCAAGACCAGCAGCAATGAATCTGATGTCAGCGGCAGTAGCTGCCGGAGATAGATCCAGCACCCGTCCGCGCAGCTCGGGATAGGCATGGAGGATCGCCGTAAGCACCGTCCCATCGCCCCCGCCCACATCGAGAATCTCGGAGAAGCGGGTCCACTCGAAACGTTCAGCGATCTGTGGTGCCTGAACCTGGAACCGCCAGTTCATCTGGGCGTCGAATGAGCGCCGCAATTTCGGGCCGGTGTCGAGGTCCGCCCAGAAATCGCGCCCATATCGGTGTACGTAAGCAGGAGTTCCCGTGGTAATCGTTTCGAGCAGGTCGACGAAGGCTAGCTCGGCGCGCCCGCCGACACAGTTTATGTCGAGCAGAATTTTGAACCCTTCTGGGGAGTCCTCACTCATCTGATTTCCGAGGCTCGTGGGGCGATAGCGTCCGCACTCGGCATCGAGGTCGAACACGCCAATCGCGACCAGGTGGTCGAGGAGTTTCCGGAGCGCCGGTGCGGAGGTTTTTGTTCGGAGGGCGAGTTGTTCCACGGTCGCCCCCGCGATCCCAGCCTTCTCGGTCAGACCGAGTGTCGCAGCCACCCGTATGGACATGGGAGTGGCCAGATCGGCCATCGCGAGGATCGAAGGTATTCTCCTTGCAAGATTCATGATTCGATTCTACTTAAAAAATACATGAAGAGTTGCCCAGTCGGTGTCGGGCTTAAGGGCCATGGAAGCCGGTGCCAGCCTCCTTCCCCTCCCAGCCTCCGCGACGCCCCTCAAGAAGTTGGGTGAAACTGTCGAAGTATGCCGCCGGTCTACTCGTGGAAGCGGGTCAGACGCTCGCTCAGGACCGGTCGAGCGCCGCCCGTCTCGCCGGACCCCACGCCGGCCCGCCGCCGGGTAGCGGTATGAGACTGCCCACCATGCGGTTCATCCACTCCTCTCTGATGGCCGCCTCGTCGCCAGGATCGTCCGCGTCAGGGTCGTAGCCGAAGACGTCCTTTGTGCCACGCAGTCCGGAGAACGTGTCGAGGACATCGCCGATTTGAGGTGGGTCGGTGTTCTGGATGACGAGCCACAGCGCGTACTCGTCGGCGAGGCACTGTGGGCGGGGGACGCGCCCCTCACCGAGCCCTTGAAACGGTGCGGACATCGTCCTCGAAGACCATGATTGGCGGCTCGCGACGGCGGCCGTCTCCGCGGCACAGGATGCTCGCTCGCCCACCGTCGTCTCGGAATGTCGCCACATGGCCACAGTACGTCTATGTAGACGCCGCGCCACTACCCGAGACATCGGTGGGGTCTCTCGACAAGTCCCGCAAACGCTGACCGGCATGGGACCAGGGCCAGGACTGTCGCTGGCGAGGATTTCACTGCCGCCGCGCGGCCCTGCGGCGGCCAGTCAGTCTAGGCGAGTGTGGCGAGGTCGAGGGTGGTTTCGTGGCCGTCGGCGAAGCTGACAGTCATGCGGACGGTGCCGCCGATGGCCGCCAGGTAGGAGTTGAGGGTTGACAGCAGAAGGTCGTGGGGCTGTTCGATCCGACTGATCGCTGCTTGGGTGACGCCCATGCGCCGGGCGAGTTCGACCTGGGTGAGGGCTGCGGCTTGGCGCAGCGCAGCCAAGCCCATGGCGTAGGTGCGGTCGGCGTCGGCCATGTCTGCCCGAATCTGGGCGACTTCACCGGCGATGTCGGGTCTCTGGGCGAGCTGGCGGATGCGGTCGTTTCCGCGGATGAAGGTGACGTCACCGTCGGTCGTGTTGTTGTCGGTCATGGGGTGCCTCCTTGCTGGCGTAGCCAGGCGTCGACGAGTGCTTCGCCGCGGGTGGCGGCGCTGGCGTAGAACACATCGCCGATCATCTTCTTGTCGAAGCCGATCAATGCGAGCACGACGTGGTCGTCGGCGGGGAACCAGCAGATGATCCGGACAGCGACCTCCGGGTCGAACGGATGGGCGACGCGCCAGAGCTCATGGCGGCGGGCCTGCCGTACTCGCTTGAAGGTTGGGGACTCCTCGGCAGGTCTGGCCGGCAGATCCGCGAGTGCCTGCAGGAGCGCGACAGCGAGGGCGAGGCGGCGGCCTCCCTGTTCTTCCGCGTGGGTCAGCCAGCGGTCGAACTCGTCGGTCCAGTCGACGATCACCTCCCGAGTATGAGCCCCGCTTAATACAACGTCAAACTCATACCCGACCGCGGACTATGACCCCACCGACCGGCAGCGGGCGGCACATCCGCATGCAGGCAATATCATCTAGCGGCCCGGCGCGTGAGGGCGCGGGTGGCTGCGGCTAGCCAGTAGCGACGCGCTCCGCTACGCAGCGTCCACCCTGTGGTCCTACCGGGCGGTCTTGGAGCTCCGCACCCAGGAAACGAACCCGTGCAGCGGAAACTGCGTATAGCAGACAAGCGGCACGGTCCCGTTACCAGCCCGGGGTAACCGAACAAGTCGGCTATCGCTAACGACGCTGTCGGCAGCATCCCGATCAGCTACCTTCGGTAGCCCTAACGGCTACGGAGCGTGCCCCCAACGGGATTCGAACCCGTGCTACCGCCTTGAAAGGGCGACGTCCTGGGCCACTAGACGATGGGGGCCGGGTGACGATCACGAGCCGACTGAGTGATCGCTCAACCGCTTCGGCGATCGTCTGAAGCACTGCAAGCATAGGGGATGGCCTGGGTGGGCGACAAACCTGTCCGCGGATGATCGTCACCCACGCGGCGCAGGGCGGGGCGGGGGTCGGTCCAGCGGTAGCGGGAGCGGAAGAACGCGCGCACCGGGCGACCGCCGATCGAGATCGAGTGGTCGATGCCGGCGTCCGGACGGGCCAGGTCGAAGGACATCGTGACGTCGTCGGCGCGGTCCAGTGCGGTGTTCGGGTCGTGGACGCGCAGGGTCACGGCCGCGCCGACCTGCTCGTAGGCGTAGGCGAGGACCTGGTGGTTCAGCCCGAGCCGGCGGGGGTCGGCCGAGTGGACGGTGATGATCCCCAGCGGCGACAGGCGGCCGGTGTCCAGGTCGAGCCGGATCCGGGGCCACTCACCGGCGATGCTGCGCCGGCCCACGTCGGCGCGGCGCGCGTAGGGCTGGCCCTGGCCGGGTCGGCCCGCGTCACGCCGGTTCGGGGCGTTCTGGCCGATCTTCTGGTTCGCATGCCCGTCCACGGCGTCCGGGCCGTAGGTGAGGGCGTAGTAGCGGGCGACGCCGCGCGGGAGGTCGAAGCTCGCGAACAGGCGGCGGACGAGGTACGCGTACAGGGGCGAGCCACGTTCCGGCGGCGCGGTGTCGGGCGGCGGGTCGAGGCCGGCTTCATGCAGGTCACGCACAGCGAAGATCATGCCGCCGCACAGACCGCGGCTGGCATCGCCGATGCCGAGACCCCACCGCATCCGCGGCAGTCTCACGTCGAGTAACGACTGCGGGGCGAAGGTGTTCGTGAACCGGAAGGCCCGTGTGCTGGGCAGAAAGCCGGGCACAGCGGACCGTGCCGTCCAGGTCTCGGGCTCCCGCGACTGGCTCACCGTGCCCTCCCCCGATGGCCGGTCCCTGACGTACGGATGAGGCCGGCGGACGGTCCGTGGACCGTCCGCCGGTTCCCCAAGAAGGTCCACCCTGCGCCCTCCCGGTGCTCAGGTGGTCCTTGTCGCGTGCCCGAAGCACGCACGTACGAGCCCCGCCCCGGAGGCATCCCCACCCCCGGCCACGTGGCCGCACAGCCGGATCCTGACACTTCCTTGACGGACGATGGCCCGAAGGTGGACGTCCGGACCCGACCGACAGTCGAGCCCACAACGGGGCCGGCGGCCTTTGAGACCTTCGGCCCTGTTCCTCCGGACCCGGTCACCGAGACTCTCGCACCGGCGGCGATGACGCGGCCGCCGAGAGAGCAGGAGGTGTCCCCGGCCACAGCAGGTTCAGATGATCTAGATGTCGCCTCCAATGCTCGGAACTCCCTTGAGCAGAGCACGCACCTCGGCCTCCCGGTACCGGCGGTGCCCGCCCAGGGTCCGAATCGACGTCAGCTTGCCGGCCTTGGCCCACCGGGTCACGGTCTTCGGGTCAACCCGAAACATCGTGGCCACTTCGGCGGGCGTCAGCAGCGGCTCGGCGTCCGGCGTTCGTGTCGTCATTGTGTTGGCCTCCCGTCACAGAGCGTCGCTCCGTCCCATACAGATCGTGCATCCTTCGGGGGCATTTCGGACATGGCACGTCAGGACCATCTGCTGACTAGTCACAGCTCGTCCGAAGCAGACGGCGACTCTCTGTTAACGGAATGCGTCGATCAGCTTGCGGATTCCCGCGCCTGCAGGGGTCTCCACCTCATGAGGACCCGTTCGTAGGCTTCGACCGCTAGGTCTGTTCGCCCTCGGCGTAACGCACTGACAGCCTCAACGATGTCCTCTACCGAGCTGTCGCGCCGAAGCATGTCATCGTCCAGCAGGTCAACTAGCCCGTCGTAGTCCAGTTCGACCCTGCTCTGCGGATGGAAGGACCCCAGCCAACGGGCCAGGTCGCCGATCCCCTCGACGGCGGGGGCGTCCGCGGAGCCCGCCCGCAGCGTCTCGACCGCCTCGACCGCCCGGCTGGCGCGGCGCCGGGCGAGGCTCATCGTCGTCCGGTAGATCATCGAGCGCTCGGCGGTGTCCCCGGTCACCAGTGACCGCTCGGCCGGGTCGAACAGCAGGAACCACGGCGGCGGCACCATCCAGGTGCAGGTCTGCACGTGCACCTTGAGCACGGGGCGGCGGGCCTTCCAGCGGTCCAGCTCGAGCTCGGCCGGCTCGGTGATCCGCCGCGGCAGGAACGCCTCGGCCACCCGCTCGGGCATCAGCCCGCGGAACTCCAGCGCCGCCTGCCACACCCGCAGCTGCGTCGACCACGGACAGACGAACATCAACCCGTCGATCCACTGGACGAACGCCGACTCGTCGGCGACGTCGAGGGACGGCCGGACCGCCGCGAGCAGCGAGACGACCCGCTCGCGGCGCGAACCCGCCCGCCGCGACGGCGGCCCGGCGGCCGCGTAACGCTGCCAGCGGCCACGCTCGGCGGCCGGAAAGGCGGCAAGCGGCTCGTACACCCGCAGATACGTCGCAGGCGACACGACAGGCATCTCAGCTCCCCAGGCCGGCCGGGACCGCCATCGGTGCGACCAGCGGCCCCTCAGGCGCGGCGCGGCCCCCTCCGTGGACGGCGGCCCCGCACCGACGCCCACGCCGATGCCGGGGCGCCGCGGACGACACCCACGCGGATGCCCTGGAACCTGGCATGCCTCGATCCTGGCACGTCCACGGGCACGCCGTCCGGCCTACCGGGGCCGTAGGGTTCGCGGTGGGCCGGACCGGGGGGTTCACCCCTGCACCGCGCGGGTGCCGGCGGTCAGGATCCGCCAGGAGGTGCGTCAATGCGATCGCTGTTCGGCGCCGTGCACGACCACGAGCAGGTCCTGCTGTGCTCGGATCCGCGGACCGGGCTCCGCGCGATCATCGCGATCTACTCCACCGCGCTCGGACCGTCCCTGGGCGGCACCCGCTTCCACCCCTACGCCGACGACGACGTCGCCCTCGCCGACGCCCTGGCGCTGTCCCGGGCGATGGCCTACAAGGCCGCCTGCGCCGGCCTGGACCTCGGCGGCGGCAAGGCGGTCATCATCGGCGACCCCGACCGGGACAAGTCCGAGCCGCTGCTGCGGGCCTTCGCTCGCCACATCGCCTCCCTCGGCGGGCGCTACATCACCGCCTGCGACGTCGGCACCTACGTCGCCGACATGGACGTCATCGCCCGCGAGACCCGCTGGGTCACCGGCCGCTCGCCCGAACACGGCGGAGCGGGCGACTCGGGCGTGCTGACCGCCTACGGCGTGTTCGAGGGCATGCGCGCCGCGGCCCGCCACCGCTGGGGCACGCCGAGCCTCGCCGGGCGCCGGGTGGCCGTCAGCGGCGTCGGCAAGGTCGGACGCCGGCTCGTCGGGCACCTCGTCGACGACGGTGCGTCGGTGGTCGCCGCCGACGTCGACCGGCCCGCGCTCACCCGGCTCGTGGCCGAGTTCCCCGGCGTGCAGACCCTCGACGATCCGGACAAGCTGCTCGAGCTGGAGGCCGACGTCCTCGCCCCGTGCGCGCTCGGCGGCGTCCTGAATGACGAGACGGCCGGCCGGCTGCAGGTCGCGGTCGTCTGCGGCGGCGCCAACAACCAGCTCGCCACGCCGGAGATCGGCCGGCGGCTCGCCACCGCCGGCGTGCTCTACGCGCCGGACTTCGTCGTCAACGCCGGCGGGCTCATCCAGGTCGCCGACGAGATCGAGGGGTACTCGCCGCAGCGCGCCCGCGCCCGCGCGGCCCGGATCTTCGACACGACCACCGAGGTGTTCCGGCTCGCCGACGATGAGGGCGTCACGCCGGTCGAGGCGGCCGAGCGCCTCGCCGAGCGCCGGATGGCCGAGGTCGGCAGGCTGCGCCGCTTCCTGCTCCCGCAGGGCCGCTGACCGGACCCGACACGCCGCCACACCGCCCGCCACACCGCCGGTCGTACCCGCGACCCCACCGACGCGCCCGCACCGCGCCGGTGGGCCGGTCTGGCGGAAGGTGACGGTCGCCACATCCGAACGGCCGCGCGAGGGACCGCCGCGGGCCCGCCCAGCGGCGCCGATGCCCCACGTGGACGGCCGGACAGGCGCCATCACGGAGGGCTTCCGATCATGGACATCTTGTCCGAGGACAGGCAACTGTCGGGTTGGCGTGCCGAGAGGCCTCCGGTCCCTGTAGTCTCGGGAAGCACGAGACAGTGAGAGCACCGGGGCGGGTCCCCGTCGTCATGTTCGAGGGGGTCGAGCCATGGGGCGCGGCCGAGCTAAGGCCAAGCAGACGAAAGTCGCCCGCGAGCTCAAGTACAACTCGCCCAATATGGATCTCGACCGATTGAAGGCGGATCTGGGCGCGGGCTCGACGCGCGAGAGTAACAGCGACGATGCGCACGCAGACGACGATTACGGATACGACGCCTACGCGGACGACGAGGACGATCGTCGTTCTTCCCGCTGACAGCGTCACGTCGGTAACCGGTCCGCCGCGGATGGCTCACCGCGGCGTCGTCGCCGATGGTGGTCGTCCGGGCTTCGGCCCGGACTCCCACCGCCATTGCGTCCTGCCCTGATTTCGGACGCCCGTAGGCGGACGGTCCAGGTCGGCACTTGGCGTGCCGGCCATCGTGGCCCGAACCCACGGCGGCCCAGGCTGGTGGTCGGGCGGACTCAGGCGGTCAGGGACCGCGTGATCATTCGATCATGGCCAGGTGTCGGGCACTCGCCCGCCGATGCCGGCCGATCGTGGCCCGGTGCCGACGAGGCCCGATCCGGCGGCGGATCGGACCGGACGACGTCGGCCCCGCGGCTCAGCGGGGATGCTCACCGATCAACCGGGCGCCGGCGGCGGCGCGTCCCGAGGAACCGGCCGGGGCAGCGGGCTGGCCGCCCTCCAGGTCCTCGCCCACCGACCCGAGCACCCAGGCCGGCACTCCGCGCTCCGCCAGCAGCGCCAGCGCGTCGTCGACCGCCTCGGGCGCGACGATCGCGACCATGCCTACGCCCTGGTTGAACGTCTGCTCCATGTCCGCCGCGGCCACCTCGCCGCGCTCGGCGAGCAGCGTGAAGATCGGCGGCACCGGCCAGGTCGCCCGGTCGAGGGTGGCGAGCAGACCGGCGGGGATCACGCGCGCGGTGTTCGCGGCGAGGCCACCGCCGGTGATGTGCGCGAAGGCGTGCACCTCGACGGCCGCCGCGAGGGCGAGGCAGTCCAGGGCGTAGATGCGGGTCGGAGTGAGCAGCGCGGCGCCCAGCGTGTCGCCCAGGGCGGGTATGTGCGCCCGCAGTTCCGCCGCGGCCGATGCGGAGACCCCTCCGGGCTGGTCAGATTCGATCGGACCCCACAGGATGTGCCGTACGAGCGAGAAGCCGTTGGAGTGGATGCCGGATGATGCCATCGCGACCACCACGTCCCCGGGCCGGACGAGCTCCGGCCCAAGCACGCCGTCGGCCTCCACGACCCCGACCCCCGTCGCGGCCAGGTCGTAGTCGTCGCCGCCCATGACCCCGGGATGCTCGGCGGTCTCGCCGCCGACGAGGGCCGCGCCGGCCTGCTCGCAGCCGGCGGCGATCCCGGACACGATCCGCGCGATCCGTTCGGGCACGAGGCTGCCGCAGGCGATGTAGTCGAGCAGGAACAGCGGCTCCGCGCCGCACACGACGAGATCGTCGACGACCATGGCGACGAGGTCGATGCCGACGGTGTCGTGGGTGTCGAGTGCCCGCGCCACCGCGATCTTGGTGCCCACGCCGTCCGTGGACGAGGCGAGCAGCGGGCGCCGGTAACGGGTCGTGTCCAGCGCGAACAGCCCGGCGAAGCCGCCGAGCGACCCCACCACCTCGGGCCGGGTGGCCCGCGCCACGTGCCCGCGCATCAGCTCGACCGCCCGGTCGCCCGCGACGACGTCGACCCCGGCCGTCCGGTAGGAGACCCGCTCGCCCGCGCTCACGCCGGCCTCGCCTCGGCGAGATCCGCGTCGTGGCCGTCCGGGGACGGATCCGCGCCGTTCATGCCGAGGGTGACCTCCCGGCGCATCGCCTCGGCGATCATCTCCGCGGTCGTCGTCGCGCCGCCCGCCGACTCCAGCCGGTGCTTGCCGAGCTTGTCGGTCTCGGCCAGCGGCACGGGGTAGACGCCGTCGAAGCAGGCCCGGCACAGCGACTCGGCCGGCTGGTGGGAGGCGGCGACCAGGCCGTCGAGCGAGACGTACGCCAACGAGTCCGCGCCGAGGGAGACCCGGATCTCCTCCACCCCGGCGTCCGAGGCGATGAGCTCGGCGCGGGTGGCGAAGTCGATGCCGTAGAAGCAGGGCCAGCGCACCGGCGGCGAGGAGATCCGGATGTGCACCTCGGCGGCGCCGGCCTCGCGCAGCATGCGGACCAGGGCGCGCTGGGTGTTGCCCCGCACGATCGAGTCGTCGACGACGACGAGCCGGCGGCCCTCGATCACCTCGCGCAGCGGGTTCAGCTTCAGCCGGATGCCGCGCTGGCGGATCGTCTGCGACGGCTGGATGAACGTGCGGCCCACGTAGGAGTTCTTGACCAGCCCCTCGCCGAACGGGATGCCGGACTGCTCGGCGTAGCCGACGGCCGCCGGCACCCCGGACTGCGGCACGGGGATGACCAGGTCCGCTTCGACCGGCGCCTCGCGGGCGAGCTGACGGCCGACGTCGACGCGGGTGGCGTGCACGGACCGGCCGGCTATCGCGGTGTCCGGGCGGGCGAGGTAGACGTACTCGAACAGGCAGCCGTGCGGGTCGGCGGCCGCGAAGGTCCGCGAGCGCACCCCGTCCGCGCCGATGGTGATCATCTCGCCGGGCTTGACCTCGCGGACGAAGGTCGCGCCGACGATGTCGAGGGCCGCCGTCTCACTGGCGACGATCCACGCGCCGTCCGGATGGTCGGCCAGCCGGCCGAGCACGAGGGGATGGATGCCGTGCGGGTCGCGGGCGGCGTACAGGGTCGAGGCGTCCGAGAAGACCAGCGAGAACGCGCCGGCGAGCCGGGGCAGCACCGCCATCGCCGCGTCGACGAGTGTGGGGCCGGGGTGGTCGGCGAGCATCGCGGTGATCAGATCGGAGTCGGTGGTGGCACGCAGCCGGTCCCGGCCGGCGCCGAGCTCACGGGCCAGTTGGACGATGTTGGTCAGGTTGCCGTTGTGGCCGAGCGCGATCGGGCCGCCGTAGCCGGCGGTGCGGTAGGACGGCTGTGCGTTCTCCCAGGTGGAGGAGCCCGTCGTCGAGTAGCGGGTGTGGCCGACGGCGACGTGGCCGACCAGGCTGGACAGCTTGCCCTCGTCGAAGACCTGGGCGACGAGCCCGAGCTCCTTGAAGACCACGACGGTGCGGCCGTCCCCGACGGCGATGCCGGCCGCCTCCTGGCCGCGGTGCTGCAGCGCGTACAGCCCGTAATATGTGAGATTCGCGACGTCCTCGCCCGGCGCCCAGACACCGAAGACGCCGCAGGCGTCCCGCGGACCGGGATCGTCGGACAGCTCGGAACACTCTTTGCCGATGGCGCCAAAGCGGGCGGCGACGTCTGGCACCAGGACTCCTCGACTGGTCAGGGACACCGGCTGGTGAGGGGCACCGGGCCGGCGCCGCAGAGACGACGCGCCGGATCGCGTCCGCGCCGGCCCGCTCGCCGTGGTGCCGTCCACTGTGGGTGACGAGACGCGCCGAACCGGCTCCGGTGACCGTCTCGCCCCGGCACCTGCCATCTCGCCCGGCAGCTGCCACCATCCACGCTAGCAGCGACGACGCACATCGGCCCTTGCTACCGGGATGCGGCCCAGTGCTCTGGCCTTCAGGTCGGGGGTGAAGGGCTGCGCGGGAGGGCCTCTAGGTCCGAGCGTGCTCTAGACCGGACGGGCTTGTTGCTCGATGTACCGGCGGAGCACGTCGAGTGGCGCCCCGCCGACCGAGCCGGCGAAGTACGACCCCGACCACAGCCGCTGGGCCCGCCAGTAGTGCCTGACGAGGTCGGGGAACTCCTGGCGCATCCGCCGCGACGACACGCCCTTGAGGCTGTTGACCAGCCGGGACACGGCGACTTTCGGCGGGAAGTTCACGAGCAGGTGGACATGGTCGGCTTCGCCGTTGAACTCGACGAGTTCGGCCTCGAAGTCGGCGCACACCGCCCGCATGATCTCTTCCAGTCGGGTCAGGTGGCGATCAGCGAAGACCCGGTGCCGGTACTTCGTCACGAAAACCAAGTGGGCGTGCATCGCGAAAACACAGCGCCTGCCAGTACGAACATCAAGATCATCAGACATAGACCAATGGTAGGCTGTGATCGTGCAGCTTCGGTACGGCTTCCGTCTGTACCCGAGCGCCGGTCAGCGGGTCGCGTTGGCGCGGGCGTTCGGGTGCGCCCGCGCCGTCTACAACGACGCCCTGCGTGCCCGGGAGACCGCCCGTGCGGCGGGGTTGCCGTTCCCGACGTCCGGGGATCTGTCGAAGCTGCTGATCACCGAGGCGAAGAAGACGCCGGAGCGGGCGTGGCTCGCCGACGTGTCTGCGGTGGTCCTTCAGCAGTCGCTGCGGGACCTGGACGCGGCGTACCGGAACTTCTTCGACGGGCTGAAGGGGAAGCGGCCCCGGATGGGCGCGCCCCGGTACCGGTCGAAGCGGGATACGCGGCAGTCGGTGCGGTTCACCGCGAACGCCCGCTGGTCGCTCACCTCGGGCGGGAAGCTGCGTCTACCGAAGATCGGGGACGTGGGTGTGCGCTGGTCGCGGAACCTGCCGTGCGTTCCGTCGTCGGTCACGGTGATCAGGGACAGCGCGGGCAGGTACTTCGCGAGCTTCGTGGTGGAGACCGACTCGGAGGCGTTGCCGCCGGTCCAGCCGGAGATCGGTGTCGACCTCGGCCTGACGCACTTCGCGGTCCTCTCCGACGGCACGAAGATCGACTCTCCTCGGTTCCTTCGCCGCGCCGAGAAGCGGCTCACGAAGACCCAGCGGGACCTCTCCCGCAAGAAGAAGGGTTCGGCGAACCGGGCCAAAGCCCGGGTGAAGGTCGCCCGTGCGCATGTGCGAGTGGCCGACGCGCGCCGCGAGTTCCACCACCAACTCTCCATCCGGCTGATCCGCGAGAACCAAGCGGTGGCCGTGGAAGACCTGGCGGTGAAAGGACTCGCCCGTACGCGGCTGGCAAAGTCGGTGCACGACACCGGCTGGTCGCGGTTCGTCGCCATGCTGGAGTACAAGGCCGCCCGGTATGGACGGACGTTCGTGCGGATCGGACGGTTCGAGCCCACCTCGCAGGTGTGTTCGGCCTGCGGCGTGAAGGACGGTCCGAAGCCGCTCGCCGTGCGGGAGTGGACGTGCCCGGCGTGCGGGGCAGGGCACGATCGGGATGTGAACGCGGCGGTCAACGTCGCGCTGGCCGCCGGACTGGCGGTGTCTGCCCGTGGAGCGCAGGTAAGACCGGCATATGTGCCGGCACCGCGCGGCGAAACGGGAACCCACCCGAAGCTCACGCCCACAGCGGCGGCGCAGCAGGCGGGAATCTCCGCCCCTCAGCTTCAGGGCGGAGAGGAAGTCAAGCGTGCGGTCCCGCCGGGCGGCCGCCGGGGGGGTGCCGCCGTCAGAGCAGGGGCAGCCACCCACGCAGGTCCGACCGTTCCCCGCTGGCCCTGACCCGACCGTCCGCGACGGCGTCCTCCCAGGCCAGCCGCCCCGCGCACACCTGGACGAACGGGACGGGCCCGACCTCGACCACGTTCGGCGGCGTCCCCCGCGTGTGCCGCGGACCATCGACGATCTGCACCGCGGTGAACGGGGGTACCCGCAGTTCCACCGCGTGCCCCGGAGCCCTCGCCGCGAACAGATCGGCGAGCAGCCGCGCCGCCACCCGCAGCGCCGGGCGCGACGGCTCGATCCCGAGGTCGAGCCCGTGCACGACCGCCTCGACCGCCCGGGTGCGCAGGAACTCGCCCAGCGCCATCGGCCCGCCCGGCGTGACCACCACCTCACCTCCCGCCGCTGGGCCGCCGGCCGCGACAGGAGAGCCCGTCCCGCCAGGAGCGCCGGCCGCCGTGGGTGCACCCGCCGACGGCGAATCGGTGCCGATGCCGGTGCCGGTGCCGGTGCCGGTGCCGGTGCCGGTGCGAGACTCCAGGGCGGCGCACGCGGCCGCGACCTGCGCGGCGAGCCAGGAGCGCGGGCCCGTGGCGGCGACCGACGCCGACAGTGCCCGGGCCGTGTCCGCGATCGCCTCGGCGCGCGCGCCCGTGCCGGCGAGGTACTCGACCGCCGAGACGGGACCGCCGCCGACGGCCGTCGCCGCGGGCGCGAGCGCCTCGGTCACGGCGGTCGCGGAGCTGGCCACATGCATGACCAGGCCGCCGACCGTCCAGCCGGGCAGCACGCTGGGCCGCGCGAACGCGACGTCCGGCAGGGCGTCGACGGCCTCGACGATCCGCTGCCACTGCTCGCCCACCACGGCGACAAGGACGGGCAGGTCGACGGCGGCGTCCCGGGCGGTCCCCCGAGAGTGCCGGGAACCATCGACGATCTGCACCGCGGTGAACGGGGGTACCCGC
>NZ_FZMO01000009.1 GCF_900197875.1 Frankia canadensis
GGGGTAGTGGGGTAGAGTGGCGCACAGTGGGGGACGGGAGCTCTCGGGTGACCGTCGCGGGGTGTCCAGGCACCGTCCTCCCAGGTCAGTGGCAGGGAGGTCGCCGTGTTTCTCGGCAGCCACTCGCCACGGCTCGACGACAAAGGGCGGCTGACCCTGCCCGCGAAGTTCCGCGACGAGTTGGAGGGGGGGCTTGTGATCACCAAGGGTCAGGAACGATGCCTGTACGTCTTCCCGATGGCGGAGTTCACCCGGATCAGCGAGTCCCTGCGCACCGCTCCGGTCACCGCCAAGGCGTTGCGTGACTACAGCCGCGTGTTCTTCTCGTCCGCGGCCGATGACGTTGCGGACCGACAGGGGCGGATCACCATCCCCGCCCCGCTTCGCACCTACGCGGGCCTGACCCGCGAGTGCGTGGTCAACGGCGCCAACACCCGGGTCGAGATCTGGGACGCCCAGCGCTGGCAGACCTATCTGGACAGCCAGGAGGAGAGCTTCGCCGAGCTGTCCGAGGAGGTCCTGCCAGGAGTCATCTGAGCCGCCCAGGATCCCGCGCCCCGCACGCCGCGCCCTCGCTCGGTCCGCGCCGCGCCCGCACCTCCGGCCGCCCCTTCCCCGGCGGCCGGCGGACGGCGGGCGAGGTCGGCCGGCGGTGCCGGACTCGCCGGGTCGCAGGGTTCGCCGCATCGGTGGTGAGGTCCGTGCTGCGCGCCCGGATCGTCACCGCGCCGGGACGAGTCCGTCAGCACATCTGAAGACGAGGCCCACGAGCGGTCAAGGAGGCTCAGCACTGAACGCGATGCACACCCCAGTGCTGACCGGACGCGTCCTGGAACTGCTCGCCCCGGCCCTGCGCGCGCCGGGTGCGGTCGTCGTGGACGCCACGCTGGGTCTCGGTGGCCACACGGCGGCGCTGCTCGCCGAGTTCCCCGAGCTCCAGGTGATCGGCCTCGACCGGGACCTCGACGCGCTCGCGCACAGCGAGCGGCGGCTGCGCGGGCTCGCCCCCGACCGGGTACGGCTCGTCCACGCCGTCTACGACGAGATCGGCGCGGTGCTGGCCGGGCTCGGCCAGCCACGGGTGCACGGGGTGCTGTTCGACCTCGGTGTCTCCTCGCTGCAGCTCGACACGGACGCCCGCGGCTTCGCCTACTCCCGCGACGCCCCGCTCGACATGCGGATGGACGCAAGCCACGGGCCGACGGCGGCGGACGTCGTCAACGGCTACGACGTGGGGCGACTGACCCGGATCCTCCGCGACTACGGGGAGGAGCGCTTCGCCAGGCGCATCGCCGAGGCGATCGTCGCGGCCCGTGCCACCGCGCCGTTCACCACCTCGGCGCGCCTCGCCGACCTCGTCCGGGACGCCATCCCGGCGCCGGCCCGGCGCACCGGCGGCAACCCGGCCAAGCGGACGTTCCAGGCGCTGCGCATCGAGGTCAACGCCGAGCTGGACGTGCTCGCCCGGGCGCTGCCCGCCGCGTTCGACGCGCTGGCGATCGGCGGCCGCCTGATCGTCCTGTCCTACCACTCGCTGGAGGACCGGCTGGTCAAGCGCCAGCTGCAGCCGTACGCCGAGACGCTCGTCCCGCCGGACATGCCGGTGGTGCCGGCGGACGCCGTCGCGCGGATGCGATGGCTGACCCGCGGCGCCGAGCCCGCGAGTGACACCGAGAAGACCGACAACCCGCGGGCGGCGTCCGTCCGCCTGCGGGCGGCCGAACGCACGGCGCCGAACCCGGGCCGCGCCCAGTCCCCCACCGGAGGTGCATCGTGACCGCTCCCGCGCAGCCGCTTTCCCGGGCAGAGCGTCCCGGTGGCGGCCGGGGCGCCGGCCCGCGGGCCGCAGGACGCGCGGGTGGCGTGTCGGCGGCCGCGCCCGGGCGGTCCGGTGGGGCGCCGCGGGGTACCGCGGTGCGGACGGGCCCGGCGGCGGGCGGTGCCGCGGTGCGCACGGCCGCGGCGACGGCTCCCGTCCTCGACCCGGCGCCGCGGCGGGCACCCGCGCGCACGCCGCTCACAGTGGTGCGGCCGGCGCCGTCCGGGGCCCGCAAGGGACCGTTCGTCGTCCTGCTGCTGGTGCTGCTCGGGGCCGGGCTGCTGGGGCTGCTGCTGGTCAACCTCGCGCTCATGGAGGGCTCGTTCCAGGAGAGCCGGCTGCGAGGCCAGGCCGCGTCGCTCGCTGACGAGCAGCAGTCGCTCGCCGTGCGGGCCGACCAGCTCTCCGACCCGGCGGCCCTCGCGGCCGCCGCCGCCCGCGACGGGATGATCCCCGGCGGGGTGCCGCAGTACCTCCCCCCGGGCTCGCCGCTGCCCGCCGGCGCGCGGGTGCTGTCCCGCGAGCCGGACAACGGCGCCGTGCTGGTGATCGTGCCCGCCCCGCCCGGTCAGCAGCCGCCCGCGGCCGGTGCCGCCGGCACCGGGTCCACGGCGCCCGCCGGCGCCGCCGGAACCAACGGGGCCGGCACCGCGGTGGCGGGCGGCACCGCGGCCGGCGGTGCGACGACCACCGGCGTCACGACGGGTGGCACGGCGACGGGCGGCACCCCGGCGGGGGCGGGGACGACCGGCGGCACGTCTTCCGGCGTGGCGTCGTCGGGTACCGGGCACGGCGTCGGAACCGAGCACGGCGCCGGAACCGAGCATGGCGCGGCGCCCGTCACGGGCGGCGGCGCTTCCGCGGGCAGCCCGGTGTCGGGTGGCGGCGCGGGCCACGGCACGCCTGGCGGTGCCGCACCCGGTGGCGCCACGGGCGCCGTGGGCGGAACCGCTGGCGGTGCGGGTGCCGGCGCCGCCGCCACCACCGGTACGGACATCGCCGGGCGGAGGTGACGTCGGGCGGTGAGCTCCACCCTGTCCGGCCCCCCTCGGCGTGGGCGGGGCCGGCTGCGGCTCGTGACCCCGCCGCCGGCGTCCGTCCACGGCGGGCGACTGCGCCGGGACGACGACCACGGCGCCTCCCGTCACGACCCGGACGACCGCTACGACACCGCCGACGGCCGTGAGGACGACCGCCCCTACCGCGAGGACGGCCGCCGGCACCGCGGCGACGGCCGCCGCCCGCGCGAGGACGCCCGGCGGCGCCCCCGCCCGCGCTACCGCGTCGAGGACCACGACAGCCGCGGCTACGACGACGGCGGCCACGACGACGACGGTTATGACGGCGGCGGTTATGACGACGACGGCTACGACGGCGGCGGCCACGACGACGGTTATGACGATGGCTACCGCGCTGGCCGTGGCTCGGGGCGTAGGCGCTCCGACTCCTCCGGCGAGGCTGACGGCGAGTACGGCGACGGCCGCGAGGACCACCGAGTCGAGGGCGGGCGCGATCGGCGCGCTCCGGTCCGGCGGCCCGCGCGTGGCGGGTCCGGTGGGTCCGGTGCGGCGCGATCGGGTGGCGGGTCAGGCGGGCGGCGCGTCTACCGTCCTGGTACCGCGGGCCGCCTCGCGGCCGGAGGGCAGGGCGGCCGGGGCAGTTCGGGCGGCCGGTCGGGTCCGGTACGCGGGGCGGGTGGCCGCCGTCCGCCGGTGCGCCGGCGCCGCCCGCCCCGCAGCTACCGGCTGGGTAGCCCGCGACGGCGGGTGCGGGCCACGGTCGTGTTCATGTGTGTGCTGCTCGGCATCCTGGCCGTGCGCCTGACGCAGCTGCAGGGCATCTCGGCGTCGACCTACGCGGCTCAGGCCGAGGCGCAGCGGCTGCGCACGATCGTGCTGCCGGCCGCGCGTGGGTCCATCACCGACCGGTCCGGGCACACCCTGGCCCAGCACGTCGAGCTGCGCGCCGTCTACGCGAACCCGCAGAACGTCCGCGACGCCCACGCCACCGCCGTGAAGCTTTCTCCGCTGCTCGGGGTCGACGCGGCGACCCTCGGAAAACGGATGACCGTCGAGCCCGACGACGACCACACCAAGTTCGTCTACCTCGCCCGCGGCCTGACACCGGACGTCGGGGACAAGGTCACGAAGCTGGAGCTGCGCGGCATCGGCATCACCGAGGAACGCGGCCGTACCTACCCCGCCGGCGCGCTGGCCGCGAACGTCGTCGGGTTTATGCGTCACGGTGACGGCGACGTGCTCAAGGGCGGCGGCGGGCTGGAACTCGCCTATGACAAGGTGCTGCGCGGCACCGACGGCCTGCGCCAGCTGCTGGCCAACCCGGAGGGCATCGAGATCCCCTCCGGGCACACCCGGCAGAAGGACCCCGAGCCGGGCTCCGCGCTGCGGCTCACCCTGGACCGTGACATCCAGTGGAACGCGCAGAACGCCATCGCCGAGGCGGTCACCTCGTCGCAGGCCGACGGTGGCACGGTCGTCGTGACGGTTCCCCGCAGCGGGGACATCCTCGCGATGGCCGACGCCCCTCAGTTCGACCCCAATCACATCACCGCGCAGGACACGAAGGCGCTGGGGAACAGAGCCACCCAGGACGCCTACGAGCCGGGCAGTGTCAACAAGGTGATCACGATGGCGGCGGCGCTGGACCGCGGCCTGGTCACCGCCGAGACGCCGATGACCGTCCCGCCGTCGATCACCCGCGGCGGGGTGCCCATCAGGGACGCGGAGCCGCACGGCGTCGAGCACCTGACGACGGCGGGGGTGCTGGCCCGCTCCAGCAACATCGGCACCGTCGAGGTCGCGGACAAGGTGGGGCGCGCCGGGCTCGAGCAGGCGCTGCGGGCCTTCGGCCTGGGCGCGAAGACCGGGCTGGACTTCCCCGGCGAGGGCGCCGGCCTGCTGCCCCCGTCGAAGGACTGGTCGGGCAGCCAGGTCGCGACGATCTCCTACGGGCAGGGCATGTCGGCCACCGCCCTGCAGATGGCCTCGGTGTACGCGACGATCGCGAACGGCGGTGTGCGGGTGACGCCCCGGCTCGTCGACGCGATCACCGGTCCGGACGGGAAGGTCCAGCCGATGCCGCACCCGCCCGGCCAGCGGGTCGTCAGCGCCCAGACGGCCTCGACGCTGACCCGGATGTTGGAGGCGGTGGCGACCAACGAGGGCACCGCGCCGCTCGCCGAGGTCCCCGGCTACCGGGTGGCCGGCAAGACGGGCACCGCCGACCGGCCCGACCCGGTGCACGGCGGGTACGAGGGCCATACCTCGTCGTTCATCGGGTTCGCGCCCGCCGACAACCCGCGGGTCGTCGTCGAGGTCGTCCTGGACAACCCGAAGAACGGGTACTTCGGCGGTCAGGTCGCCGCGCCGGTGTTCCAGAAGGTGATGAGCTTCGCACTGACCACGCTGGGCGTGCCGCAGCCGACGACGAAGCCGGCGCCTCTGGTCCTCGATCTTGACAAGTAGTCCACAACTCGTGCGTGTCACCTCCCTCCGGACGGACGATCCGCCGCCCGCCGGCACGGTTCGCCCGGCCTCGCCGGGCCTGTACCACCCTGGTCAGGGCTCTGTTGGGGGCGACACTCCGGCACCTGGGGACGGACCACCCCGATGCCCGGGCGCCCGTGCGGATGGCCGTGCTTGCTCCTACTAAGGTCGTGAGCGTGACCCCTCCGGCACCCCGACCGGCCGCCCCGCGCCCGTGCGGCCTGGCTGACCTCCGTGCGGTGCTCACCGCCCCCGCGCCGCAGGCCGCCGCCGGGACCGGGTACGGGGGCCTCGGTCCCGGCGGCGGCGAGGACTGGCCGGGCGTGCTCGTGCGCGGCGTCACGCATGACTCCCGCCAGGTCGTGCCCGGCGACCTGTACGCGGCGCTGCCCGGCGCGCATGTCCACGGCGCCCGGTTCACCGCCGCCGCGCTCGCCGCCGGCGCCGTCGCGGTCCTGACCGACGCCGACGGCGCGGGCCGCATCGCCGCCGCGACCGACGCCCGGCCGGGGGTACCCGTGCTGGTCAGCGCGGATCCACGGCGCGATCTGGCGCCGGTGGCCGCGCGGATCCACGGCGATCCGTCCGCCCGGCTGCGCCTCCTCGGCGTCACCGGGACGAACGGCAAGACGACCACCGCGTTCCTGCTCGACGCCGGCCTGCGCGCCGCCGGGCACACCACCGGGCTGATCGGCACGGTCGAGACCCGCATCGGGCCGCGCCGTCTCGCCAGCGCCCACACGACCCCGGAGGCCAGCGACCTGCAGGCGCTGCTCGCCGTCATGCTCGAGGAGGGTGTCGACGCGGCGGCGATGGAGGTGTCCAGCCACGCGCTGGCCCAGCACCGGGCGGACGCGCTGCACTTCGCCGGTGCGCTGTTTACCAACCTCAGCCAGGACCATCTGGACTTCCACCCCACGATGGACGACTACTTCGAGGCCAAGGCGTCGCTGTTCACCCCGGACCGGTCCCAGGCGGCGGTGATCGGCGTCGCCGACGCCTGGGGACGCCGCCTCGCCGCCCGCCGCCCGGACGCGATCACCTTCGCCGTCGAGGGCCCGGCCGACTGGACGGCCCGCGACATCACCGCCGGGCCCACCGGCAGCGAGCTGCTCGCCCGCGGGCCGGGCGGGCTGCGGGTGGCGCTGTCCGTCCCGCTGCCCGGTATGTTCAACATCGCCAACGCGCTGGGCGCCCTGGCGCTGCTGGCCACGGTCGGGGTCGACCCGGCCGCCGCGGCCGCCGGGATCGGCGCGCTGCCCGGCGTGCCCGGTCGGATGGAGCGGGTCGACGCCGGCCAGCCCTTCCTGGCGCTCGTCGACTTCGCGCACACCCCGGACGCGGTGACGACGCTGCTGGAGACCGTCCGTCCCCTGGTGAAGGGCAGGATCATCATCGTGCTCGGCTGCGGCGGCGACCGTGACCGCGGCAAGCGCCCGTTGATGGGCGCCGCCGCGGCGACCCTCGCCGACCTCGCGATCCTCACCAACGACAATCCGCGTTCCGAGGACCCGGACGAGATCCTCGCCGCCATGCTCGCCGGCGTGCCGGCGCAGCTGCGCGGCGCCGGGGACGACCGGGTGCGCGTCGAGCCGGACCGGGCCGCCGCCATCGCCGCGGCGGTCGCCGAGGCGGGGCCGCAGGACGCGGTCGTCGTGGCCGGCAAGGGCCACGAGTCCGGGCAGGAGCAGGACGGTGTGGTGACCCCGTTCGACGACCGGCTGGTGCTGCGGGCCGCCCTCGACGCGGCGGCGGGCGGATGATCCCGCTTACCCTGGCCGAGGTGGCCGCGGCGACGGGCGGCCGGCTCGACGCGCAGGCCGACCCGGCCGCGGTGGTGCGCGCGGTGAGCGTCGACTCCCGCGCGGCCGGCCCCGGCACGCTGTTCGTCGCCCTCGCCGGCAGCCGCGTCGACGGGCACGACTTCGCCACCGCCGCGTCCGCCGCGGGCGCCGTCGCGGTGCTCGCCGCCCGCCCGGTGGGGGTGCCGGCCGTCGTCGTCGCCGACCCGCACGCCGCGCTCGCGGCGCTGGCTGCCCACGTGCGTGACCTGGCGGGCGCCACCGTCGTCGCCGTCACCGGCTCGGCCGGCAAGACCACCACCAAGGATCTGATCGCCGACCTGCTGGCCGAACTCGGCCCGACGGTCGCCGCGCCGGGCTCGTTCAACAACGAGATCGGCCTGCCGCTGACCCTGCTGCGCACCGAGCCGGACACCGCGTTCGTCGTGCTGGAGATGGGCGCGCGCGGCCTCGGGCACATCGCCACGCTGTGCGCGGTGGCCCGCCCGGCCATCGGCGCGGTGCTCAACGTCGGCAGCGCGCACGTCGGCGAGTACGCCGACGGCCGGGCCGGGATCGCCGCGGCCAAGGGCGAGCTCGCCGAGGCGGCGTCGGACGCGGTCGTGCTCAACGCCGACGATCCGCTGGTCGCCGCGATGGCGGCGCGCGCCGGGGCCGGCGCCGAGGTGCTGACGTTCGGCGCGGCGCCGGGCGCGGACGTGCGGGCCGACGGCGAGATCCGCGTCGACGGCACCGGGCGTGCCTCGTTCACGCTGGTCGCGGGCGGTGAGTGCCATCCGGTGACGCTCGGGCTCGTCGGTGCCCACCAGGTGCCCAACGCGCTGGCCGCAGCGGCCGTGGCGCTGCGCCTCGGTCTCGCCCCGGCCCGGATCGCCGCCGCCCTGGGCGCGGCCCGCCCGCGCAGCCGCTGGCGGATGGAGGTCACCTCGACCCGGGCCGGCGTCGTGGTCGTCAACGACGCCTACAACGCCAACCCGGAGTCGATGGCGGCGGCGCTGCGCACGCTGGTCGCCATGCGCCCGGCGGGCGGACGGGCGATCGCGGTGCTCGGCGGGATGGGGGAGCTCGGCGACGCCGCCGACGACGAGCACGACGCGCTCGGCCGCCTCGCGGCCCGGCTCGGTGTCGACCGGCTCGTCGCGGTGGGTTCGGCGACGCGGCGGGTCGACGAGGCGGCCCGTCGGGATGGCGCCTGGACGGGTGAGTCGGTGTGGGTGGCCGACGTGGACGAAGCGGTGGCGGCGGTGGTCGCGCTCGCCCGGCCGGACGATGCCGTGCTGGTCAAGGCCAGCCGGTCCTACGGTCTGGAGCGGGTCGCGGCGGACGTGGTGGCGAAGTTCGGCGTCGACGGCGACGGGATCGAGGGGACATGAGGACGGACGGCTGGCGGCAACGCGGACCCGCGCGGGTGACCCACGGGTGAGAGGCGTCCTGATCGCGGCCATGGTCGCGCTGATCGTGTCGTTGCTCGGCACGCCCTGGGTGATCCGGCTGTTCCGCCGGCAGGGATACGGACAGGAGATCCGGGAGGACGGCCCGTCGAGCCACCTCACCAAGCGGGGGACGCCCACCATGGGCGGCACGGTGATCATCGTGGCCGCCCTGGCCGGGTACTTCATCGCCCATCTGGTCACCGGGATCGGTTTCACCGCGTCCGGACTGCTGGTGCTGCTGGTGATGACCGGTCTCGGGCTCGTCGGCTTCCTCGACGACTACATCAAGATCCGTAAGCAGCGCAGCCTCGGGCTCACCGCGCGGATGAAGTTCGCCGGGCAGGCCGCGGTCGCGTTCGCCTTCGGCCTGCTCGCCGTCCGGTTCAAGAACGACCACGGGCTGCTGCCGGGGTCGACGTACATCTCGATCGTGCGCGACACCGGGCTGTCCGTCGGCATCTTCGCGTTCCCGCTGCTGGCCTGGATCATCATCGCGGCGACGTCGAACGCGGTGAACCTCACCGACGGCCTGGACGGCCTGGCCGCCGGGTCGTCCGCGATGGTGTTCGGCGCCTACGTCGTCATCTCGTTCTGGCAGTTCGGCAACCAGTGCATGCCGAGTGACTCGCCGGACGGGTGCTACCTGGTGCGCGACCCGCTGGACGTGGCGCTCGTCGCGGCGGCGGCGATGGGGGCCTGTTTCGGCTTCCTGTGGTGGAACGCGAGCCCCGCGAAGATCTTCATGGGGGACACCGGGTCGCTGGCGCTCGGCGGCGCGTTCGCCAGCATCGCCATCGTCAGCCGCACCGAGCTGCTGCTCGTCGTGCTCGGCGGGCTGTTCGTCATCGAGACGCTGTCCGTCCTGATCCAGGTGGCCTTCTTCAAGGCGACCAAACGGCGGGTGTTCAACATGGCGCCGATCCACCACCATTTCGAGCTCGCCGAATGGCCCGAGACGACCGTGATCATCCGGTTCTGGATCGTCTCCGGCCTCGCGGTCGCGTTCGGCCTCGGGCTGTTCTACGCCGAGTTCCTCAGCCACGGGGGGAGTTAGCCCACCATGGCCGCCGAGACTGACTGGGCCGGACGGCCGGTGCTCGTCGTCGGCGTCGGGGTGTCCGGCGCGGCCGCGGCGCGGGCGCTGCTGGCCCGGGGCGCGCGGGTGCGGGTCGTCGACGCGGCCGACGGGGAGCGGCAGCGGGCGGCGGCGGACGCGCTGCGGGCCGCCGGCGCCGTGGTCGACCTCGGCGGGCTGCCCGCCGGGCCGGGCGAGGCGTCCCTCGTCGTCACCTCGCCGGGGGTGCCGCCGACCGCGCCGCTGATCACCGGGTCGGCGGCGGCCGGGGTGCCGGTGTGGGGCGAGGTGGAACTCGCCTGGCACTGGGCCGGCGGCGACCGGCGCTGGCTGGCCGTCACCGGCACGAACGGCAAGACGACGACCACCGAGATGCTCGGCGCCATGCTCGCCACCGGAGGGCGGCGCGCCACCACCGCCGGCAACATCGGCACCCCGATCGTCGAGGCAGTGGATGCTCGGCCGCCGTTCGAGGCGCTCGCCGTCGAGCTGTCCAGCTTCCAGCTGCATTACACGCACAGCGTCGTCCCGCTGGCCGCGACCGTGCTCAACGTCGCCCCGGACCACCTGGACTGGCACGGCGGCGCCGAGGCGTACGCCGAGGCGAAGGCACGGATCTGGCGGGATCCGGCGACGATCGCCGTCGGCAACGCCGACGACCCGGCGAGCGTGCGGCTGCTGGCCGCCGCGCCCGGCCGGCGCGTCCTGTTCGGCCGCGACCCGGCCGCCCGGCCCGATCCGGGATTCGCCCGCGGCCTCGGCGGCCCTGACAGCCGCGGTGCCACCCGCGGTGGCGGCGGGCTCGGGCTTCCCGGGCTGACGGTCGAGGACGGCCACCTCGTCGATCACGCGTTCGGCGGGGGTCGGATCATCGCCCTGCGGGACCTGCGGGTGAGCGGGCCGCACATGATCTCCAACGCGCTCGCCGCCGCGGCGCTCGCCCGCGCCGAGGGCGTCGAGCCCGCCGCGATCGGCGCGGCGCTCGCCGCCTTCCGCGCCGGCGCCCACCGCAACGCCGAGGTCGCTGTCGTCGACGGCGTGCGCTGGGTCGACGACAGCAAGGCGACGAACCCGCACGCCGCAGCGGCCTCCCTGGTCGGCTACCCCTCCGTCGTGTGGATCGCCGGTGGCCTGAACAAGGGCCTTACCTTCGATGACCTGGTACGACAGGCCCGCGGCGGGCTGCGGGCGGTCGTGCTGATCGGGTCGTGCGCGGACGAGATCGCCGCCGCGCTCGCCCGACACGCCCCCGATGTCCCCGTCGAACGGGCCGCCGGCATGGACGATGCCGTGGAGACCGCCGCGACGCTCGCCCACAGTGGTGACACGGTGCTGCTCGCGCCGGCCGCCGCGTCGATGGACATGTTCCGCGACTACGCGGCCCGCGGCGACCAGTTCGCGGAGGCGGTGCGCGCACGAGAGGGGTGAGGCGTGGCGGGGTCGGGGTCGGGACCCAGAGCGGCCGGCGGGGCGACCCGTCCGGCGGCCGTGCGGGCGGTGCGGGCCGTCCGGGACGGCGGGAGCGGCCCCCGTGGCTCCGGCGGCTCCGGTGGCTCCGGCGGCCGGGGCGGATCCGGTGGCCAGGGCGACGGCGAGGAGGAGGCCGCCGCCGCGTCGCGGGCGCCGCTGCTCGACCGGCCGCTGGCGTCGTACTACCTGCTGCTGTCCTCCGCCGGCCTGCTGCTGCTGCTCGGCCTGGTGATGGTGCTCTCCGCGTCGAGCGTGCGGTCCTACGCAGACTTCGGCTCGTCCTACACGCTGTTCATCCGGCAGGCGACCTGGGTGGGCATCGGCCTGCCGATCGTCGTGCTGGCCAGCCGGATGCCGGTGCGGGTGTTCCGCGCGCTGGCCTACCCGCTGCTCGGCGTCACGGTGTTCCTGCTCATGGTCGTGCTCGTGCCGGGCATCGGCAGCGTCCGGGGCGGGGCCCGGCAGTGGATCGTCGTCGGCCCGATCACCATCCAGCCCAGCGAGCTCGCGAAGATCGCGCTGGTGCTGTGGTGCTCGGACCTGCTGGTGCGCAAGCGGCGGCGGCTGTCCGACCCCAAGCACCTGTTCGTCCCGCTGGTGCCGGCGTTCCTGTTCATCGACCTGCTCATGCTGCTGGAGCCGGACCTCGGCGGCGCGATCTGCGTGACGGTCGTGCCTCTGACGATCCTGTGGGTGATCGGCACGCCGAAGCGCTTCTACGGCGCGGTGCTGGCCACCATGATCACGGCGGCGACCATCCTGGCGGTCGCCGAGCCCTACCGGCTGAAGCGGCTGCTGTCGTTCACCGACCCCTTCTCCGACGCCAGCGGCAACGGCTTCCAGGCGGTACAGGGCATCTACGCGCTGTCCACGGGCGGCTGGTGGGGGGAGGGGCTCGGCGCGTCCCGGGAGAAGTGGCCGGAGCTGCTACCCGCCGTGCACACCGACTTCATCCTGGCGATCATCGGCGAGGAGCTGGGACTCGTCGGCAGCCTGGTGGTGGTGGGCCTGTTCGGGGTGATGGGCTACGCGGGGCTGCGCATCGCGCACCGCACGGACGACCTGTTCGTGCGCCTGGCCGCCGCCGGGGTGACGGCGTGGATCATCGTCCAGGCGGTGGTGAACATGGGCGCGGTCGTCGGCCTGCTGCCGATCACCGGCGTCACGCTGCCGCTGGTGTCGTTCGGCGGATCGTCGCTGCTGCCGACCCTGACGGCGCTGGGCATGCTGCTCGCCTTCGCCCGCTCCGAGCCGGCCGCGGCGCAGTACCTGCGGCGCCGGGCGGAGGAACGCCGCGCGGCGCGGGCCGAGCCGTGGCGCGCGCGGGCACGCCGGGTGCTGCCGGGAGCCCGCACGCGCCGCCCGGACCTCGGACTGGTGCCCCTGCGCGACGACGAGGACGCCGACCCCGGCGAGCACGGCCCCGCTGCGCGCCGTCGCGGGAAGGCGACCACCGGGGGAGACGGGCGCCGCGGCGGCGAGACTCCCGCCTCGTCGGTGACGACCTTCGTCGCGGGCAGGGGATCCAGGAAAGGTAAGATCAAAAAGGTGTCCCCGGCGGCGAACAGCGTGGCCTCTCCGGGGCGGACGGGCCGGTCGGAGCGCGTATCACCCGGTTCCGCCGGGCGAGCCGGTGGGGCCGGTCTGTCCACGGGGCGGCGCGATGTGTCATCGTCTTGAGCGATGTTGCGAAGTGTCGTGCTCGCCGGCGGCGGGACAGCCGGCCATGTCGAACCCGCCCTCGCGGTCGCGGACGCCCTGCGTGCCGCCGAGCCCCGGACGCGGCTGACCCTGCTCGGCACCTCCGTCGGCCTGGAGGCGCGGCTGGTGCCCGCCCGCGGGTACGAGCTGGCGACGGTGCCCAAGGTGCCGATGCCCCGCAGGCCCGGCGCCGCGCTGCTGAAGCTCCCCGGCCGGCTGTTCGACGCGGTCCGCCAGGCCGGCGCGACCCTGGACGAGGTGCGCGCCGACGTCGTCGTCGGCTTCGGCGGCTACGTGTCGGTGCCGGCCTACCTGGCCGCGCGCCGGCGCGGCATCCCGATCGTCGTGCACGAGGCGAACCCGCTGCCCGGCATGGCCAACCGGCTCGGCGCCCGGTTCACCCCGTTCGTGGCCACCTCGTACCCGAGCACGCCGCTGCGCGGGGCCACCCTGACCGGCATCCCGCTGCGCGAGGAGATCCTCACCCTGGACCGGTCGCCGACCGCCGCCCGCGCCGCGCGGGCCCACTACCGGCTTGACCCGCACCGCCCCACGCTGCTCGTCTTCGGCGGCTCGCAGGGCGCCCGCAGCCTCAACCAGGTGATGACGGCGGCGGCCCGCCCGCTGGCCACCGCCGGTGTCCAGGTCCTGCACGCCGCCGGACCGAAGAACTACGACGACGTCGCCGCCGCGCTACCCCGTGGCCTGCCGGCCCCCTACGAGCTGCGCCCCTACCTGGACGACATGGCGTCGGCGTACGCCGCCGCCGACATGACGCTGTGCCGCTCCGGCGCGATGACCTGCGCCGAGCTCGCCGCCGTCGGTCTGCCGGCGGCCTACGTCCCACTGCCGATCGGCAACGGCGAGCAGCGCCGCAACGCCCTGCCCACCGTCGAGGCGGGCGGCGGCCTGCTCGTCGACGACGCCGAGCTGTCCGCCGACTGGCTGATCGCCAACGTGCTGCCGGTGCTCACCTCGGCGGAGCGGCTGGCGAAGATGTCGGCGGCCTGCGCCGGCACCGGCTACCCGCAGGCCGCCTCGGCGATCGTCGGCATGATCCGCGAGGCCGCGGGCACCCGGCGCCGTTCCCGCCCCCGCCACGCCGCCTCCTGACCGCTCAGCGCAGCAGGGACAGCACCACCACCGGGATCTCGCGGTCCACCTGCTCCTGATGGCCCTGGATGCCGGGCATCGCCGCAACCAGGGCCTGGTAGAGACGTTCGCGCTCGGTGCCGGTGGCGGTGAGGGCCTCCGCCTCGTGGCGCTCGGTGCCGAGCTCCACGACGACCTTCGGGTTCGCCGCCAGGTTGCGGTACCAGTCCGGGTCGCGCGGCGCGGCCATGTTCGAGGCGAACACGACGATCCGCCCGCCGCCGTTGCTGTCGCCGTCGTTGCCGCCGGGGTCGCTCTCGCCGCCGCCGTCGGCATTGCCGCCGGCGCTCGCGCTGTCCTCGGTGGCGGTGTCCCGCACGTAGCCCAGCGGGGTGGTGTGCTCCCGCCCGGTGCGCCGTCCGGTTGTCGTCAGCAGCACCAGCCGCGAACCGGGCAGCGTCTTCACGAGCTCGCCGCCGGTCGCCCGGTACTCGGCGATCACGGTCTGGTTCACCGCCCGGATGTCGAACCCGGGCCTGGGCGCGTCCTGCGTGTCGGGCATCGTCTCTAGGATCCTCACCGGTCGCCGCCGGCCGGGGCCGGTGGTGGACGTGTTGCGGTAGTCAATCATTTACAGCGCGTAACCGCGAGGAGGATCACCCCGGTGGGCGGGCCGCGCCGTTCTCCGCCCGTCCGCCGTCGACGCCCAGGCGTCGACGCCTGGGCGTGGCCGTCAGGCGTCGGGCGGTGCCTCCAGCGCGGCCAGCAGCCGCGGCCCGACGGTGGTGATCGTGCCCGCGCCCAGGGTGAGCAGCAGGACGCCGTGGGACGGGGCGGGGCCGGTGAGCGCGGTCCGGACGTCGGCGGCGAGGCGGTCGACCAGCGCCAGCCAGGGCACGTAGGCGGCTGTGACAGGGTCGGAGAGCCGCTTGACCAGGTCGGTGGGGTGGCGGCCGAGGTCGTCGGTCTCCCGGGCCGCGTAGATGTCGGTGACGTACACCCGGTCGGCGTCGGTGAAGGCGGTGGCGAAGCCGTCGAGCATCGCCGCGAACCGGCTGTAGGTGTGGGGCTGCAGGACCGCCCACACCTCGCGGCCCCGGGCGCGGGACCTGGCCGCGGCGAGCGTCAGGCGGATCTCGGTGGGGTGATGCGCGTAGTCGTCGATGATCTCGAGGCTGTGGACGCCCGCGGGGTCCGCGTCGGCGGTCGTCGTCGCGGCTGCCGGCGCACCGGCCGACGGCATGGGAACCAGGGCCGGTGCCGAGACCGGAGCGGGAGCCGCCGGTGTGGCGATCGCTGGGCCTGAGCCCGCCGTCAGGGGTGCTGGGGCCGCCGTCAGGGGTGCTGAGGCCGCGGTCCGGGGGGCGAGGGAGGCGGCCCGGGCGCCGGGGACGGCCTGCAGGGCTTCGGCCGCCACGGGGCCGAGGGCCGCGGCCACGGGGGCGTCCGCGGCGCGCCAGAAGCCGACGAACTCGAAGCGGCGGGCCGCGCCGGTGTAGGTGGCGAGGGTCGCCAGGGACTGGGCGGGCTCGACGCCGAGATCGGTGGCCACGGCCAGGGCCGCGAGCGCGTTGAGGACGGAGTGCCGGCCGGGCACGCCGAGCGTGAGGGTGCCGACCTCCTCGCCGCCGCGCAGCACGACCGCCCGGGCGGTGTCGTCGCCGCGGGTGGGGTCCACGTCCACCGCCCGCCAGTGCCGCTCGGCGCCGAACCCGTAGTCGATCACGCTGAACGCCGGCCCGGCCGCGGCCCCCGTCGTGCCGGCCGCGGATGTCGCCGGCTCGGGCGCCACCGGCGCCGTCTCGGGCGTCTCGGACGGCTCGGGCGGCGTGCCGGGGGTGCTCAGCCGCGCCAGGACGGCGGCCACGCCGGGATCGTCCCCGCACACCACCAGGCGCCCGCCGGGCCGCACCCGGCGGGCGAAGGCGGTGAAGGCCGCCTGCACGGCCGCGGCGTCCGGGAAGATGTCGGGGTGCTCCCACTCGACGTTGGTGATCACCGCGACGGTGGGCTCGAGCCCGGCGAACGCGCCGCCGTACTCGTCGGACTCCAGCACGAACACGTCGCCGGCGCCGGTCAGCGCGTTCCCGCCGAGTTGGGACACCTCGGCGCCGATGACCGCCGTCGGGTCGAGCCCGGCGGCGCGCAGCACCAGCGCCAGCATCGCCGACGTCGTCGACTTGCCGTGCGAGCCGGCGACCGCGACCAGCCGGTAGTCGGCGGTGAGCTCCGGCAGCCACTCGGTGCGCCGGCGCACCGGTAGGCCGAGCCGGCGGGCGGCGACGATCTCAGGATGATCGTCGGGCAGCGCGCTGGAGGCCACGACGACGTCCACCCCGGCGAGTTCGGCGGCGATCGCGTCCGCGGCGGGCGGCGGGCCGACCCGGACGGGCACGCCCCGGGCCCGCAGGGTCGCCACCCGCGGCGACTCCTCCGCGTCGCTGCCGCTGACGGTCCCGCCGCCGGCGAGATGGATCTGGGCCAGCGGCGACAGGCCCGCGCCGCCGATGCCGAGGAAGTGGACGTGCTGGGTGCGGTGACGGGTCACGGGGGCAGTACACCATTCCCCGGCCGGGCCCCCACGTTCCCCCTTGATCGTGCCCCGACGGGGCCGCCGACACGGAAGTGCCAGAAATCGCAGACACGAAGCGGTGTGACGCGCCGACAGCTTCCTTGACCCCCGCCGAAGCCGTGCCTACTGTCCGATTCACAGCCGGAAGTTGACATAACTGTAACCGTCTAGCTGACGGTGAAGGTTGAGACTCCGACTGCTTCCCCCGCTCGCCGCGCGGCTGTGTCGTCCCGCGGCGCCGCAGGGGCGGGGCCAATCCCCGTCCGACCACCGACGCCGCTGGAGGACCGACACCGCATGGCTGCCCCACAGAACTATCTCGCGGTCATCAAGGTCGTCGGGATCGGTGGTGGTGGCGTCAACGCCGTCAACCGGATGATCGAAGTCGGTCTCAAGGGCGTCGAGTTCATCGCCATCAACACCGACGCCCAGGCCCTGCTGATGAGTGACGCCGACGTCAAGCTCGACGTCGGCCGCGAGCTGACCCGGGGCCTCGGCGCCGGGGCCGACCCGGAGGTGGGCCGCCAGGCCGCCGAGGACCACCGTGAGGAGATCGAGGAGGTCCTCAAGGGGGCCGACATGGTCTTCGTCACCGCGGGCGAGGGCGGTGGCACCGGGACGGGTGGCGCGCCCGTCGTCGCGAACGTGGCCCGCTCGCTCGGCGCCCTCACCATCGGTGTGGTCACCCGCCCGTTCACCTTCGAGGGACGGCGCCGGGCCACCCAGGCCGACACGGGTATCGACACTCTGCGCAACGAGGTCGACACCCTCATCGTCATCCCGAACGACCGCCTGCTCGCGATGACGGACCGTGACATCAGTGTGCTCGACGCCTTCCGCAGTGCCGACCAGGTGCTGCTGTCCGGTGTCCAGGGCATCACGGACCTGATCACCACCCCCGGCCTGATCAACCTTGACTTCGCCGACGTGAAGACCGTCATGTCGCACGCCGGCAGCGCCCTGATGGGTATCGGCCGCGCCCGCGGTGACGACCGCGCCACGGTCGCCGCCGAACAGGCCATCGCCTCGCCGCTGCTGGAGGCGAGCATGGACGGCGCCCAGGGCGTGCTGCTCAACATCTCCGGCGGGTCGGACCTCGGTCTGTTCGAGATCAACGCCGCCGCCGAGCTCGTCGCCGACGCGGCGCATCCCGAGGCCAATATCATCTTCGGTGCCGTGATCGACGACGCGCTCGGGGACGAGGTGCGGGTCACGGTCATCGCCGCCGGCTTCGACACGGTGCAGGACAGACGCACCCGGGGTCTCGCCCCGTCGTCGACGCGCCGCCCGGCCGCGCCGGGACCGCCGGCCCAGGGCGGTCCACCGGCGGGCGCCGGCACCGGGGCCGCGGTGGCCCCGGCCGGCGGGTCGTCGTCGAACACGACGATCCTGCCGCCGCTGCCGACGATCGCCGGCGCCCCGGTCCGGACGGTCGCGGCCGCGCCGGCCCCGGCGCCCGCGCCGCCGGTCCCGCCGCAGCCCCCGGTCCAGCCGGCGCCGACAACGCCGAGCTACCTGCAGGCCCCACCGTCGCCGATCAGCTCGTCGAACGTGGGCCACTACCACCCGGACCCGCTGCCGGAGCCGGCGGCGACGCGCGAGCCGTTCGGCCCGGGCGAGCCGACGGTCATCCCGACGGTGGAGTCGCGGGTCGCCCCGCCGGCACGGGAGCCCGTCGAGCCGACCGCCGCCGACCCGCTCTACGGCCAGCAGCACCGGGCGGAGCAGCCGCGGGCCACCGGGCCGCGCCCGACCTACCCGCCCCGCCGGCCGATCCGCCCGATCGCCGACGACGACGAGCTGGACGTGCCGGACTTCCTCAAATAGCCCCGGCCGGGCAGACTTCCGGCCATGCCGGTTCTCGTCACCTCGCGGGCGGGCGGGGTCAGCGCTCCGCCGTTCGGCGGGCTCAACCTCGGGGATCATGTCGGTGACGCGGCGGCGTCCGTCGAGGAGAACAGGCGCCGGCTGGCGGCGCGGGTCGGGATGCCGGTGCGGTACATGCGCCAGGTGCACGGGCGGCACGTTGTCGTCGCCCGTGAGCCCGGTCCGGTGCCCGAGGCGGACGCGATGGTCACCGACGTCGCGGGCCTCGCGCTCGCGGTGATGGTCGCCGACTGTGCCCCGGTGCTGTTCGAGGGGCCCACCGCGGTGGGCGTCGCCCACGCCGGCCGGGTCGGCATGGCCGAGGGTGTCATCGCCGCGACGCTGGCCGCCCTCAAGGAGCTTGGTGCCACGCCGGAAGAGCTGGCGGTGACGGTCGGCCCCTGCGTGTGCGCGGGGTGCTATGAGGTGCCGGCACCGCTGCGGGCCGAGGTTGAGCGGCGGGTGCCGGGCAGCGCGGCCACCAGCAGAGAGGGCACCGCCGCGATCGATCTGCGCGCCGGCATAGTGGGCCAGCTCACGACGGCCGGTGTGGCGAATATCATAGTCTCTCCCCGCTGTCCCGCGGAGAACGCCGAGCTCTACTCCTACCGCCGCGACGGCCGCACCGGCCGGTTCGCCGGCGTCGCCTGGCTCGGGCCGGCCACCCCGTGACCGGTGGCACCGGTGCCGGGCTCGGGCCGGCCGCCGGCTTCGGTACCGAGGATGACGAGGCGGCGGCCGCGCGGCGGGCCGGGCTGACCGGCCGGCTCGAGCGCGTCCGGGAGCGGATCGACGCCGCCGCGCGGGCGGCCGGGCGCGATCCGGCGCGGCTGACCCTCATCGCCGTGAGCAAGACCTACCCGGCCGAGGATGTCGTGATGCTGCACACACTCGGGCTGCGGGACTTCGCCGAGAACCGGGAGCAGGAGGCCGGCCCGAAGGTGAACCTCGTCACGCGGGGGCTGGCCGCCGGGCCGGCCGGGCCGGTCGGGCCGGTCGCGGGCGGATCGGGGCCCTTCGGCGCGGCGGACGGGCCGCGCTGGCACTTCGTCGGCCAACTCCAGCGCAACAAGGCCCGTTCTGTTCTGCGTTGGGCGGACTGGGTGCAGTCGGTGGACCGTCCGGGCCTGGTGGGCGTCCTGTCTCGGCTCGCCGTCGAGCGCGGCCTGCCGCTGTCGGTCTGCCTTCAGGTTTCCTTGGGTATCCGGAGTGCTACCGATGGGTCGGATACGGCCGGGGTTGCCGGTTCGGGCCGGGGAGGCATCGATCCGGGTGGTCTCCCCGACCTCGCCGATCTCGTCGCGGAGGCTCCGGGGCTGGAACTGCGGGGGGTCATGGCGGTCGCTCCCCGTGGTGAACCCGCCCGCTCTGCCTTCGAACTGCTACGCAAGGTGTCGAATCGGCTGGTCGCGGACCACCCTGAGGCCACTGTCATCAGCGCCGGCATGTCAGGAGACCTGGAGGCCGCGATCGCCGAGGGCGCGACACACCTTCGGATCGGGACCGCTTTGTTCGGTGAACGGCCTGGTGTCCCTTAGAGTCGCGCCCATGGGGCTCGGGCGCAGGGCGATGGTCTACCTCGGTCTGGCCGAGGAGGACGACGACTATCTCGATGACGACTACGACGACGACGGTCGTGCGGTCGGTCATGACCGTGTGCATGGTCACGACGACCGGCGTGCGATGCACGATCCGGTCCCGATGGACCGGACGGTCCGTCGGATCGACGCACGGGAGGAGCCGGTCGCCATGACGCGACGCCCGCCGGTCGAACCACTGCGCCCCGCCGCACCCATGCCAGTGCGCAGGGTGGGGCCCGTGGAGGAGCCGCACCCCTACCGGATCACGACGCTCCAGCCACGTAGCTACAATGAGGCGCGGCAGATCGGCGAGGAGTTCAGGGACGGCACCCCCGTTATCATGAACCTCACCGACATGGACGATGTCGACGCCAAGCGTCTGGTCGACTTCGCCGCCGGGTTGATCTTCGGTCTGCGTGGCGACATCGAGAAGGTGACCAACAAGGTCTTCCTTCTGTCGCCGCACAACGTCGAGGTCACCGAGACGGACAAGCGACGCATCCGCGAGGGTGGGTTCTACAACCAGTCATGACGGGGAGCGTGATCATGTGATGCCTCCCCCTGGTCCCCAGGAGAGAGCACCATCAGCACGCTAGGATCCCTGCTCTCGTGGCTGCTTTTGGTCTATCTCCTGTTCCTGATAGCCCGGTGGATCACGGATCTGGTGCTCGTCCTCGGCCGTTCGTTCCGTCCGTCCGGCCCTCTGTTGGTGATCTTCGAGTCCGTGTACACGGTGACTGACCCCCCGTTGAAGTTCATCCGACGTATCCTGCCCCCGTTGAGGGTGGGTAGCGTTCAGCTTGACCTCGGATATCTGGTGCTCTTCTTGGTGATCTTCGTGTTGCGAAGCTATGCCCAGAGGCTGTGACGGGGTTGTGTGCACACCGCGAACGCGGGCGCGGCAGACTGCCCGCAGACCGCCCTCTCTTCGGGGAGCGGCGATGCCGCACGAGGAGGCGACGTGGCTCTGACACCACAGGACGTTCAGAACAAGGTCTTCAGTCCGACGAGGTTTCGCACCGGCTACAACGAGGATGAGGTCGACACCTTCCTCGACGAGGTCGAGGCGGAGCTGACCCGGCTGCTCGACGAGAACAGCGACCTGCGCCGGCAGCTTGACGAGGCCCGCCGCTCCGGCGGTGGCGGCCCGGGCGTGCCCGCCCAGATCCTGGAGGAGAACCAGGGTCTGCGTCGCCAGGTCGAGGAGGCCCGTCGCCAGCTCGCCCAGATGCAGGCGCAGGCGGCCCAGGCCGCCCGCGAGCGCGCCGCCCAGCAACAGCAGCAGCCCCCCGTCCCGCAGCCGCAGCCGCAGCAGGGCGGCGCTCCGACGACGGTCATCCCGGCCGTCGGCGCAGGTGGCGGCAACGTGCCCGCCCGCACCGGCCCTGGTCAGGCGTCCGAGGCCGAGATCGAGCAGCGGGTCGCGCGCACCCTTGTGCTCGCCCAGCGCACCGCCGACGAGGCGCTGCGCGAGGCGCGGGCCGAGTCCGAGCGCGCACGGCGTGAGGCCCGGTCCGACGCGGACCGCATCATCGGCGAGGCCCGGGCGCACGTCGCCGAGCAGCTCGGCGGTCTCGAGGAGGACAAGCGCCGCCTGGAGGGCCAGGTCGAGCAGCTGCGCGCCTTCGAGCGTGAGTATCGCACCCGCCTGCGGGCCTACCTGGAGATGCAGCTGCGCGACCTCGACGGCATGCCGACCCAGCCCGCCGTCGGCGCCGGCGGCCCGCCGCGGCCCGGCCTCAACCCCGGCGGCCAGCCTCCGCAGCCGCCCGCGGTCGGCATGGGCCCGAACGGCGGCCAGCAGGGCCCGGCCCACCAGCCGACGTTCCCGCCCGGCCCGCCGCTGCCCGCCGGCGCGATCGCCCGCGACAACGGTCACGGCCGCCCCGAGATGGACCCGAACCGGCGCGACGCCCCCGGCATGCAGGACTTCTGATCCCTCACGCCACACACCCCGGCCCTGCCCGCCGCCGGCGCGCCGGCCCGCTCCGGGACAGCGGGTGGAACGCGACCGGCCGCGCGCCCGGGCCGTCAGCCGACAAGGCGCCGCGCGGGGGAATGCCACGCGGATCGGTCTTCTGCGATGCCCTGACCTGGCCGATCCCGTGTTGACGCTCTGTGGTGCGCTGCTCGGGGTCGGCATCGTGCTGGCCGTTGTCGGTCTCCTCGCCGGCAGCGGCTTCGTCTATGCCTCCCTGATCGTGACGCTCCTCGTCGCCGCGCTGCTGCCGCTGGGCGCCGCCCGCCGTTCTACCCCGTCCTGACCGCCGCCTCCCGCCCGTGGCCCGGGCGAGAGCCGTGCCCGTTCTGGTGACGCATCCAACCCCTGTAGTCACCTCTCGTGCTCGCTCGTTTGCCGCGCGCAGGCGTCTCCGGCCTGACATCCTCCGGTCCCACCGGGCCGTTGCCACGGATGGTTACGCGGGTTTTCCTGGCCGTGCGTGGGAGTGGGTCCTTCCGTGTCGCCTTGTAGGGACGAAACGGACACCGCACCCTGCAGAACGACACCCGTAGCCCCTCAGCCCCCGCAACCC
>NZ_FZMO01000413.1 GCF_900197875.1 Frankia canadensis
GGACGAGACCCGCTGGCCCGACCCCACACCCCCCACCGCCACCGAACTCGACCGGGCCACCGGCGGCGCCGCCGTCTACCTCGCCCGCGCCGACGGCCACACCGCCGTCATCTCCACCGCCCTGGCCACCCGCGCCCACGCCGCCAGCCACCCCGGCTGGCACCCCGACGGCCTGGTCACCGGCCCCGCCCACCACACCGCCCGGCGCACCGCCGACACCAGCCTCACCCCCAGCCAACGCCGCGCCACCTGGGCGGCCACCCGCACCCACGCCGCGCGCCTGGGCATCGCCGCCCTGCACGAGATGGCCGGCCCCGACGTCTCCAGCGCCGACGACCTCGCCGGCCTGCTCGCCCACGCCGCCACCGTGCCCGGCCCCCAGATCCACGGCTACTGGGCCGGCGACCTCACCACCGCCCGCACCCTCGGCGCCGCCTGGGGCGGCGACACCTTCGTCGACGGCTCCCTGGGCTCCCATACCGCCGCCCTGCACAGCCCCTACGCCGACGCCCCCCACCACGGCACCCTGCACCTCGACGCCGCCGCCGTGCGCGACATCGCCCTGTCCGCCACCACCGCGGGCCTGCAGACCGGCTTCCACGCCATCGGCGACGCCGCCCTCACCACCGTCCTCGACGGCCTCGCCGCCGCCGCCGCCCGCACCGGCCACGCCCACCTGCGCGCCGCCCGCCACCGCCTCGAACACGCCGAGATGACCACCACCGACCACCTCGGCCGCATCGCCGCCCTCGGCCTCGTCGTCTCCACCCAACCCGCCTTCGACACCCGCTGGGGCGGGCCCACCGGCATGTACGCCACCCGCCTCGGGCCCGCCCGGGCCGCCGCGATGAACCCCTACGCGGCCATGGCCGGCGCCGGCATCACCCTCGCCTTCGGCTCCGACGCCCCCGTCACCCCCCTCGACCCCTGGGGCGCCGTCCGCGCCGCCACCGGCCACCACACCCCGGGCGCGCGGCTGTCCCCCCACGCCGCCTTCACCGCCGCCACCCGCGGTGGCTGGTACGCCGCCCGCGCCGAGGACGACGGCCATGGCATCCTCGCCCCCGGCCATCCCGCCACCTACGCGATCTGGGACGGCCCCCGCACCGGCGACTGGGCCCTGCCCGACCCGCACGCACCCACACCCCAATGCCGGCGCACCGTGCTGCGCGGCCGCATCCTGCACGACACCCCGCGCTGAAGGCACCGCCTCCCCGAACTGCTCCCCGCCCGCACCGCTCCCGCACCCCGATAGTCGCACATCCGTTCGATTCAAAGGAGGCGGGGCGTCATCACCGTCACCGGATGCCAGAAATGTCTGCACCAACGCCGGGGCGAACCCGCCGACACAGGGGAAACCCGGCGGGGGAGTGGGACCATCCAGGTTCCCCGACCGACCGCGATCGCCATCCCAGGCGGGAGCCGCGGCCGGCGAACCACCCGCCCCGGTCCGGCGGGACCGCGCCGCCCCACGGACACAGCGACCACCAGCGACAGGCCCGCAGGAGCGGGGGCGGCGTGGTCAGCGCGGCCATCGTGACCGAAACTGGTTCGGTGACCTCCACGCCGGCCCGCCCCCGCCCCGCGCTCCCCCTGGCCAAGGAGCTCTCCCGCCGCGGCGGCGGGATCGGCGCCGCGGGCCTGTG
>NZ_FZMO01000368.1 GCF_900197875.1 Frankia canadensis
GACCCGATCCGAACAATCAACCACGTAGCTGTCTCACCACACGAACGTGCGGAAGGCAGGGCTAGAGATAGCCCGAACAGGTCGGGACGCCCGGGATGGGCTCGTTCTGCCCGCCGCCCTTCACGACGGTGGCCGGGAGGTATCCCCAGGCGCCGGAGTACCCGGGCGCGTTCGCCCGGGCCCCGTCGCCCTCGGTGTAGAGCCACCAGGTGTTCGTGTTGCCCTGGACAACCGGGTTGGCGCGGCCGTTCACCTGGCAGATCGCCCAGACGGTGGACGCCTTGTTCATGTAGCCGGAGTCGTCGAGGGCCGCCGTCGTGCCGGCGGCGACGTTGGCGTAGAGCGCGGAACCCACATAGGTGGCGCAGTCGTAACGGGTGTTCCACACCCGTCCCCGATAGTCGGTGATCGAGGCCGCGCGGGCGGCGCAGCCTGGTGCCGGGGCGGCACCCCCACCCATGCCCGTGCCGGGCGGCGCCGCTGTCGCCGGCGGCCCCGCCGTGGGGCCGGGAGCCGCCATGGCGGGTGCGGGTGCCGGCGCGGCCGGGGTGCCGGTTCCCCCGACCGGGGCAGGCTGGGCGGCCTGTCCGGGGGGCCGCGGGGCGCCACCGCCCTGCGGTGCCAGCACGCCGGGCCCACCGGTCGCCGGCGGGAGGAACGGGGGCGGGGAGGTCGCCGCCGGGCTGGCGGACAGGGCCTGTGGGCCGTCGAGAGCCACCTTCGACGCGGCCGCGGGCCCGTCCGCCGCCCCGCCGCGGTCCGCCCCGCCGGCTCCCGCCGGGTCCCGGATCACCAGGTAGGCCAGCACGGCGACGACCGCCGCCAGTACCCCCGCCGTCGCGAGGAACGGCGCCCGCCACCGCGAGCCGGAGGCACGCGTGACCGCCGGCTCCGCCGGACGGGGCGCGTCCGCCCGCGCCGCCGGGACGGGGACCGCGCCGACCTCGGGCCGCCGCGGCGCCGCGGGAGACCCCGGGGGCGAGGCCGCCGGCGGGGACGGGGCCGCCGGCGGATGGGCGACGCCCACGGCGGCGACGGCCGTGCGCTCGTCGTCGGTCCCGGCGTGTTCGTCGGGCGGCGCGCCTGTTCCAGGCCCGCCAGGCCCGCCTGGTCCATCAGGTCCGGTTCTGGGCCCGAGGTTGGGAACGGGGACGGCCGGCGGTGGGGGCTGGCTCGCCCAGGCCGCGGCGCGGGTCGCGGTGGGGTCGAGCTCGGCGAGGGCCGCCGCGAACTCGCGGGCCGAACCCGGTCGCTGCTCGGGCCGGGCCGCGAGGCTCCAGGCCAGCAGGTCGCGCAGCGCGTCGGGTACGTCGGCGCGGTCGAGGGGCGCGACGTCACCGGCCAGAATGCGCTGCAGAATCTGGTTCGGCACGCGGCCCGGGAATGGCGTCGTGCCCTGCACGAGGGTGAACAGGGTGGCGCCGAGCGCGAAGATGTCCGCGGCGGTTCCCGGATCCTCCCCGAGCAGGACCTCCGGTGCGGCATAGCCGGGAGTGAAGGCCGCCGACATCGTGCCGGCCTCCATGCCCTCGGTGACGCTGGCGATTCCGAAGTCGCTGAGCACCGGGTCCGCGGTACGGCGGAGAAGGATGTTGGCGGGTTTCAGGTCCCGATGCAGGATGCCGTGCTCGTGCGCGGTGGCCAGCGCGTCGGCGATCGGCAGGCACAGGGCGGTGGCCTCGCTGACGGGCAGGCGGCCGCGGTTCTTCAGGGCGTCCGCGAGGGAGCCGCCGGCGAAGTACTCCATGGTGAGGTACGGGCGGTGGTCGCGGGTGGTGCCGGCGTCGAACACCGTGATGATGTGCGGATGCCCGGTGAGCCGCCCGGTCGCCCTGCACTCGCGGACGAATCGTCGTTCCGCCGCCGGATCCCGCAGATCGGAGTGCAGCACCTTGACGGCGACCCGGCGGTCGAAGATTTCCTGTTCGGCCAGATAGACCGTGCTGAATCCGCCGTATCCAATTGTCGTGAACGAGTGGTAGCCCTCGATCAGCACCGGTTCCACGCGGTACCCGCATCCCGTCGGCGTCGGCTGGTGTCACGTCCTGCAGGAGCTGCCCGCCGCCGCGGCATGCGCGTGACGACCCCCGTCGGCCAGTCCGCACAGCACGCTACACGCCGCCCGCGGCCACGCTCCCGGCGTCCGATGGGACCGTCCTGGCCCGGTTCGGTATGCGCGCGGTTCCCCTGCGCGTACGCCGGGTATCCCCCGAACAGGCGGCCCTGGTCCATCGGGACCGGTTCAGGGGAGGGACAGGGTCATGGCACAGGTGATGAAGGGACGCACCCGGCCGGCGGGGGCGGACACGTCCAACGACGAGATGGCGCGCCAGGTGGCGAGCCAGACGTCGTCCGACCTGGTCGCCGAGCAGATTTTCCGGCGGGAGCGGAACGGGGCGTTGACGGACAGGGAAGCGGCCAAGAGCGAGTCGCTGCGGCCCTAGCGTCGTGCCGTGGCCCTGGCGTCGTGCTGGGGCGCCGCGGCTCCCGTTCGCGGCCGCGCGGCCGGGCCCGCGATCGACGGGCCCGGGTCCGATGCCCGTGCGAGGCGGCGGCGGGTGTCGTATGCATGAGCGATGCAGCAGGAGCAGGAGCAGTCCGCGGGGCCGGGCCGCCCGTTCACGGACGCCGGTACCCCCGAATCGGTCTGGCAGGCCTGGCGGCCCGGGTGGGCGGAGTTCGAGCTGACCAGCCCGCCGCCGCGCGCGGTGGTCGTCGCCCCCCATCCGGACGACGAGGTGCTGGGCGTGGGCGGCCTGCTGCTCCGGTTGCACGGGCTGGGCACCGAACTCGCGGTGGTCGCCGTCACCGATGGCGACGCGTCGCATCCCGGATCCCCCACGCTGTCGCCCGAGCGGCTCGCCCGGCGGCGGATCGCCGAGCAGGCGGCGGCGCTGGCGGAGCTGGGGCTCGGCGATGTCCCGGTGCACCGCGCGGGTCTGGGCGACGGGCGGGTCGCGGGGCACGAGGACGTGCTGGCCGACCTGGTCGCGCCGCTGCTTACGCCCGCGTGCTGGGTGCTCACCACCTGGCGGGAGGACCGCCATCCGGATCATGAGGCGACGGGGCGGGCGGTGGCTCTCGCCGCCGGGCGGGTCGGCGCTCGAATGATCGAGTACCCCGTCTGGACCTGGCACTGGGCGAGGCCGCGGGACCCGCGGGTGCCGTGGTCGAGAGCCCGGAGTGTCGCGCTGCCCGATTCCGTGCGGCAGGCCAAGCGGCGGGCCGTCGAGCACTATCGGTCGCAGATCGCCCCGCTGTCGGACGATCCGGCCGACGCGGCCGTCCTGGGCCCGGAGATCCTCGCCCGCCTGCTGCGCCCCACCGAGACGCTGTTCGTCTGACGGCGCCGGAACGCGCCGGCCGGGAAACCGTGGGCTCCCTGGTGTCGCGAGTCACAGGGCCGCCCGGTCATCCGGATGGCCTCGGCCCGGCCGCGCGGCTAGTGTGCGGACAACGAACTGCATACCGCTGCCGCTCACACCCGTGCGGGAGAGTCCCGGCTCGTAGCCCGCCGGGACGCCGAAGGAGCAAGCTCTCCCCATAAACTCTCAGGCCCCCAACCGCCGGGTCAGGCAACTCTGGAAAGCGGACATCGGCGATGTCCCGCCGACGGTGAAAGCCGCGGCCGTGGCCGGGGGCCCGATCGGTCCCCCGCGACGGCGCGCGGTGAAGCTCTCAGGCCCCAGGACAGAGGGGGAGGCCCGCTGCGGCGCCGGCTCCGGCCTGTCGTCGCCCGACCTCCGGAGCAGCTCATCATGCCCGACGACAGCCGTCTCGACCCGAGCACCGTGCCGACGCCCGCCGCGCCGCCCGCGCCCGCCGCCGGTTTCGCCGCATCCGTTCCTGCCGCCGCCGGGTTCGCGCAGCGGCACATCGGACCGGACGAGGATGACCAGCGCGTGATGCTGGCCGCGCTCGGCCTCGACTCGCTGGCGGCGCTGACCACCGCCGCCGTGCCGGCCGTGATCCAGGACGCGGGGCTGGACCTGCCGGCGCCGCTCGACGAGTCGGCAGTGCTGGCGGAGCTGCGCGCGCGCGGCCGGGCGAACCGCCCGGTGACGTCCATGATCGGTCTCGGCTTCCACGCGGCGGTCATGCCGGGTGTCATCCAGCGCAACGTGCTGGAGAGCCCCGCCTGGTACACGGCGTACACCCCCTATCAGCCGGAGATCTCCCAGGGCCGGCTGGAGGCGCTGCTCAACTTCCAGACGATGATCACCGATCTGACCGGTCTGGCGGTGGCCGGCGCGTCCCTGCTGGACGAGCCGACCGCGGCGGCCGAGGCGATGCAGATCGCGCTGCGCGGGGAGCGCGGCGGTCGGCGGACGTTCCTCGTCGACGCCGACACCCTCCCGCAGACGACGGCGGTCGTGGCGACGCGCGCCGAGGCGCTGGGCGTCGCGGTGCGGGTGGTCGACCTCGCCGGCGCCGCCGACCTGTCCGGACTCGACGCGGACCTCCTCGACTCGGCGTTCGGGCTGCTGGTGTCCTACCCCGGGCCGAGCGGGGCGCTGCGGGACCCGAGCGGGCTGATCGCCGCGGCTCGGGCGCGGAAGATCCTCGTCACGGTCGCCGCGGACCCGCTCGCGCTGACCCTGCTGCGCTCGCCCGGCGAGCTCGGCGCGGACATCGCCGTCGGCAGCACCCAGCGCTTCGGCCTGCCGCTGTCGTTCGGCGGTCCGCACGCGGGCTACCTCGCCGTCCGCGCGGGCCTGGAGCGTTCCCTGCCCGGCCGTCTCGTCGGCGTGTCGATCGACGCGGACGGCTCGCCCGCCTACCGGCTCACGCTGCAGACCCGTGAGCAGCACATCCGCCGGGAGAAGGCGACCAGCAACATCTGTACCGCCCAGGTGCTGCCCGCGGTGCTCGCCTCGATGTACGCGGTCTACCACGGGCCGGACGGGCTGGCGGCGATCGCGCGGCGGGTCCACGGCCACGCGGTGCGCCTCGCCGCGGGGCTGCGCGCCGGTGGCATCGCGCTGGGTGAGGAGCCGATCTTCGACACCGTGGTCGCCACGGTGCCGGGGCGCGCCGCCCAGGTGGTCGCGCGGGCGCTGGAGCAGGGAGTCAACCTGCGTCTCATCGACGGCGACCGGGTCGGTGCCGCCTGCAACGAGACGACCGGGGAGGCCGACCTGCGGGCGGTGTGGACGGCCTTCGATGTCGTCCCGCCCGACTCCGATCCCGCTCCCACGGGCGTCGACGCCCTGCCCGCCGAGCTGGTGCGCACCAGCGCCTACCTGGAGCATCCGGTGTTCCACACACACCGCTCCGAGACGGCGATGTTGCGGTACCTGCGTCGGCTGGCCGATCTCGACCTGGCACTGGACCGGGGAATGATCCCGCTGGGCTCCTGCACGATGAAACTGAACGCGACGACGGAGATGGCCGCCGTCACCTGGCCGGAATTCGCCGACATCCATCCGTTCGCTCCGCTCGACCAGGCCGCGGGCTATCTCGGGATGATCCGTGATCTGGAGGAGTGGCTGGCGGCGGTCACCGGATATGCCGGCGTCTCGGTGCAGCCGAACGCGGGTAGCCAGGGCGAACTGGCCGGCCTGCTGGCGATCCGGGCGTATCACCGGGACAACGCGGCGCCGGGCGCGCCGGCCCGCGACGTCTGCCTCATACCCTCGTCCGCGCACGGAACCAACGCGGCGAGCGCGGCCATGGCGGGAATGCGCGTCGTCGTGGTCGCCTGTGACGGCGACGGAAACGTGGACCTGGACGATCTGGCCCGCGCGGCCCGGGCGCACGCGGATGTGCTCGCCGCGCTGATGGTGACCTATCCGTCCACGCACGGAGTGTACGAGGAGGGCATCGGGCAGGCGTGCGCGATCGTGCACGAGGCGGGCGGCCTGGTCTACGTCGACGGCGCCAACCTCAACGCCCTCGTGGGGCTCGCGAAGCCGGGCCAGTTCGGCGCCGACGTCAGCCACCTCAACCTGCACAAGACGTTCTGCATCCCGCACGGCGGCGGCGGGCCCGGTGTCGGCCCGGTCGCGGTCGGCGAGAAGCTGCTGCCGTATCTGCCGAACCATCCGCTGCGGCCGGAGGCAGGTCCCGCCACCGGCGTCGGCCCCATCTCCGGCGCGCCGTGGGGGTCCGCCGGAATCCTCATGATTCCGTGGGCGTACATCCGGATGATGGGGGCGGACGGGCTGCGGCGGGCCACCTCGGTCGCCGTGCTGAACGCGAACTACATCGCGGCGCGGCTGCGTCCGCACTACCCGGTTCTCTACGCGGGCAGCGGCGGCCTGGTGGCGCACGAGTGCATTCTCGACCTGCGAGGGCTGACGCGGAGCACCGGTGTGACGGTGGACGACGTGGCGAAGCGGCTCATCGACTACGGTTTCCACGCCCCGACGATGTCCTTCCCGGTTCCCGGCACTCTCATGGTGGAACCGACCGAAAGCGAGGACCTCGCTGAGATCAACCGCTTCTGCGACGCGATGATTGCCATTCGCGCGGAGGCGGACAAGGTCGGCGACGGAGTATGGCCGCGGACGGACAATCCGCTTCGCAACGCGCCGCACACCGCGCAGATGGTGACGGCGGACGAATGGCCGCACCCCTATCCGCGGTCGATCGCGGCCTATCCGGTGGCCGCCCTTCGCGCGGCGAAGTACTGGCCGCCGGTGCGGCGTATCGACGGCGCGTACGGTGATCGAAACCTGGTCTGCACCTGCCCGCCGGTCGAGTCCTTCGCGGAGCCCGCGGCGGAGGTCACGGAGCTCGTCTCCGCCGGCTGAGCGGCCTGGGGCGCGGTCGTCCAGCCGGCGCCGGACGGCGGTGAGCCAGGCGGTTTCGTTCGGACGCCGCCGAGCGGCGGCGGCGTGTCGCGCGGGTGGCCGTCGGGTGACGGGCCGGCCAACGGTGTCCTGGCCCGACGGGGCTGTTCGCGGGCCGGCCAGTGGTGTGTCCCGCTCCGGTAGGGCCGTGCGCGGGCCGGCGCGGTCGCCGGTGCCCGGTGGCCGGGGGGCTGGCGATCACCGCGCGGGAGGGTGCCGCCGCGGTGTCCGTGCCGCGCGGTGCGTCGCGGGTACGACACGGCCCGCACCGCGGTGCGTCAACCACGTGTCGGCCTGTATTCCTTCGGTGATTTTGACCCCTCTTCGCGGTCCTTCCCCGCGCATACCGTGGCGTCATCGGTCATTGGCGTCATCGGTCATTGCCGGGGCGCGACCTCGCGGCCCTGGCGGGCCCATGTCGTGTGGTGTATCCCGCCCGGGAGATCTCACGTCACGGAAGATTCCCGGCCGTGGTACCCCGCCAGCGGGTTCGGCGACGGGCGCCTATTGACCGTTGATCGCACGCCCCCAATAGTGGGTGGGCAACTGCCGTGGTGGAATGCGGGGTCAGGACGCTCCGGCGGATCACCGATGGGACAACGGGAGGTTGCGGCGGATGGATCCCAGGATGGAAAAGCAGCTCGCACAGCTGCGTCGGAAGGCCGTTGATCTGGGGCTCGGCCCGACGCTCAAGCTTGTCCGGGACAACGTAGCGCCAACGGCTCGACGTAATCGAAACGATGATCGCCATCTCGCGCTTCTGCTGTCCTTCGTGCTGCACGAGAGCTCGAACTGCATCGACGTGGGCGCGCATCGTGGTGACGTGCTCCGCACTGTTCTGCGGCACGCGCCGCTGGGTCGGCACGTCGCCTACGAGCCGCTGCCGCACATGGCCGCGGCCCTTCGCACCGACTTCCCGACCGTCGAGGTGCGCCAGGCGGCGCTGTCCGACCAGCCCGGTGTCCTGCCGTTCGCCTACGTGCGCAGCCGGCCGGCCTACAGCGGCCTGCGGGACCGGGTGCCGGACACCGAGGAGGTCGAGCAGATCGAGGTCACCGTCGAGGTGCTCGACGAGGCGCTGCCCGCGGACTACCACCCGACTCTGATCAAGGTGGACGTGGAGGGTGCCGAATACGGGGTCTTCCGGGGCGCCCGCAAGATGATCTCGGCCAGCCGCCCCTACGTGGTGTTCGAGTTCGGTGCCGGTGCCCGGGACTACGGCACGACCGCGGACGAGATGTACACCCTCGTCGATGGTGATCTCGGGCTGCGCATCTTCGATCTCGACGGAGAAGGTCCGTACACACTGCCGAAGTTTCGGGACACGTTTGAGACCGGCCGGCACTTCAACTTCGTCGCCCATCCCTGAGGGGCATCGCCGGCGCCGCCCCAGGGCGGTCGTCCGGGCTATGGGCACGATCGGGGACGCGGTGTGAACCTGGTCGTCCGGCGAGAAGTCCGTGCTCGGCTCGTCGATGGGCTGCCTGGTGTGTCACGGACAGCGGGGGGCCGAGCACAAGGATCGGACAAGAGTCGATACGAGTACGCGGACTGCCATGTACGAAGAGCGACGATTCGGTACGGTTCAGACAGGTCGCGGCGATCGACCCACCTGAACAGATCGGACAGAACCGGTACCGGTACCGGTTCTGATTCGGGACCGGTGATGGAGTGCCGGGGGATGGCGGGCACGCGCGGCCGGAACGCGTAGCACCCGTCTGGTCAACCGAAAGGCTGCACATGGCCCGGTCCCCCCGGGGCGGCTGTTCACCGCCCACCGGCCCGCCATCGTCGTCTAGCCCGCGACCGGTCCCCTGCCCGGCCGCCAGCGCGTCCGCCACCCGGCTGTGGCGCCCGCGCATCCCTCCATCCGGGGAGCGCACCGGCTCCCGGCCGGGCGGCCCCATCGCGACGGCACCGGTGCCGTCGCCGTCCCGAACGGATCCCGCGCTCCCACCCGTCGGGTGATGCCGAATCCCCCCGGACGGACCTGGCTCGCCCGTGCCTGGTTCGCCGTCCCGGTCGTCGCCGCGCTCGCGGCCGCCATGTCCGTCCTGCTGCCCGCGTGCGGGGCCGGTCTCTGCCTCCGGCTCGTGGTGAAGCTCGTGCTCGGGCTGTCGGCCACCGGCGCGCTGCTCGTCCTGCGCTCGCGCGGCACTCCCGGCGACGCGCGTGGATGGCTCCTGCTCGTGGCCGGCCAACTGGTATACGCCGGGACGGCCGCCGTCCTCCTGGGCCTGTCCCAGGTGGACTCCGTCATAGTGTCCGCGACGACCAGGGACGTGCTGGTCGCCGCGCACTACCCGCTCACGGCGGCGGGTCTGGTGGCCCTGCTGCGCGCGCGGGGCGCCCTGCGTGACCGGGTGGCGCTGCTGGATACCGCCCTGCTGCTCGCGGGCGGAGTCCTGCTTGCCTGGACCTGCCTGGTCGGACCGGTCCTGCGCGCGCACGGAGTGTCGGGTGCCGGTCTCGTGCCGGCGCTGTGTACCGGCGTCGGTCTCGTGGTGGCCGCGGCGGCCATCCTGCTGCTCGCCTCCGACCGCGAGCCGTCCCCGGCGGTGTCGGCGCTCGCCGGTGGCCTGCTCGCCGCCCTGCTCGCGGACACCGTCGGCATGTACGCCCATCGCGCGGATGACCCCGGCCGGCACCTGCCCGCCGCAGCCGGCCTGCTCGCCGGTCGAGATCTCGGCTGGTCGGTGAGCGCGCTGCTGTTGATCATCGCCGCTCTGCATCCCGTCCGCGGCGGGCTCGCGGTCCCGGGCGGCCATCGAGGCGCGCCGTCGGCGCCACCCGTGCGGGCCGGGCGCGGGCTGGTCCTCGTCTGCGCCGTCGGTCTGGTCGGGCCGGTCACGCTCGGGATCGAGGCCGCCCGCGGCGGTGGCCCGGACACGCTGGTGATCGCGGTGGCGGTGGCGGCGATCGTGCTGCTGATCATCGCTCGGATGGCGCAGATGGAAGCCGACCAGCGCCGGTTGGCGATCACGGATGGCCTGACCGGTCTGCACACCCGGCGGTACCTGGAGGCCGAGATGCGGGTGGCCGCCCGGCGGGCCCGCGATTCCGGAACGGCGATGGGACTGCTGCTGGTCGATGTCGACCACTTCAAGTCGGTCAACGACCGCTTCGGCCACCCGGCGGGCGACCGCGTGCTCACCGAGGTGGCCCGCCGCCTGCTCGCGGTGACCCGACCGGGGGATGTCGTGGCCCGCTACGGAGGTGAGGAATTCGCGCTGCTGGCCATGGACGTCCGGGCCGAGGCGCTGGCGGACATCGCCGAGCGGCTGCGGCTCGGCATCGCCCGTGAGCCAATGCGGATCCCCCCGCCCAGCGGCGATCGGGACGCCGCGCCGCCCCGGCCGGTGCCGGTGACGGTCTCCGTGGGCGGCGCGCTGCTGCCGGACCACGCCGCCGACGTGTTCGCCCTGGTCGCCGTGGCGGACCGCGCGCTGTACGCGGCGAAGGACGCCGGGCGGAACCGGATCGCGATCGGCTCGGTGGCGGTGGGCCCGACGACGGCCCGCGCGCCGGCGGCGCCTGGACCGGCGCCGACCCGGACGCGGGTACCGGCCCGACTGCCGGCGTCGACCCAGATGCCAGCGTCGGCCCGGACGCGGGCGCCGGAGCCGCATCTCCCGCGCGTCCCGCGGCCGGGCGGGATCGCCATGGTCCTGCCCGAGTCCGCGGCCGTGGAGGCGGCCACCTACGCCGTCACCGCGGCGCTGACGCCGCTGCTGCGCGGCGCACCGCGGCGATCTCTCGATGCCGTCGAGAGCCTCTGCCAGGTCGCCGCGCAGGTGGACGAGTGGCACACGCCTCGGGTGGACGGGTCCGCGGTGGCCTGCTGGCTGGGCGAGGTGCTGACCGCGCTCGGCTACGCCGCCGGACCTCAGCGTCGGGCGCGGCGGGCGGCGCGGTTGCACAACGTGGGCAAGATCCTCCTGCCGCCGGAGGCCCTGGGCCGGCTCGGCCCCCTTGACGCTGAGGAATGGCGGCTGATCAGGATGCATCCCGTGATGGGGGCCAGTCTGCTCGCCCGGCTCCCCGACCTGCGCGCCGAGGCGGAGATCGTCGCGCAGCAGCGCGAGTGGTTCGCCGGCGGCGGCTACCCCACCGGCGTCTCCGGACCGCGGATCCGGACGGAGGCGAGGGTGCTGGCCGTCTGCACCGCCTGGGCGGCGATGCGGGGTGGCCGTGGCGAGCGGGGCCCGATGAGTGCCGCGGCCGCCCGTGAGCAGCTGTGGGCGGCACGCGCCACCCAGTTCGACCCCGATGTCGTGGATGTCTTCCTCGCCCTGGAGGCCCAGCGGCGGGTGGGCCGGTCCCAGCCGGATGATCCGCCGACCCCCGCCCCGGCCAGGTGGCACCGCCGGTCGGGCGTCGACGGCCCGATCAGGTCCGGAGCCGGCGCCAGCCCCTGATCCGCGGGTGCGGTGCGGAAAGACCGTGTGTTTCCCGACACGTCCGTGGTGGGGTTGATGTCATCCGCGTCCGGCCCGGGCGGGGGGAGGGCGTCCTGGCATCGCCTGGCCGGCATGCGGGTAGTTCTCTCCAGACGGGCCCTGACCAGGCGCACCGCGCGCCCGATCGGGCACTCGTCGTAGCCGGGTGTGCGGACGACCCTGATTCAGGCGGCGCGGTGTGATCGTGCCCATGTCCATTAACGCGGATTGATGCCGGCCGTGAAGAGGGGGAGTGACGGATTCGGCCGCAAGACCCATACTTTGACGCTCCAGCACCTGGCATGAGCCCGATCGGCCATGCCCGGGGCCGCCCGCAGTGGACGGTGAGCCCGAGCGTCTGGGAGGTACCGGAAACGGCGGGGCAGGCAAGACGCTGTGGGCGGAGGCGGTAATCATGCGGTCCGGGAGACGAGGCGAATCATCGCCCGCTCCGCGTGATATCGCCCACAACTCCCGCGGCTGACCCGAGGGCGTCGTCACCGGTACGGGCTGTCCGTACCCAAGAAAGGTCATGAGAGAGGGGCGTCCGTGCAAACGCTCGAACCCACCAGCCTCGACCTCGACGCGATCGAGGCGGACAAGCTCGCCAAGGGCATCACCCTGAGTCTGCTGATCCCGGCGCGTGGTCCGGACGCGGCTCGGAACCTCGGCGAGATCATCGCGCAGAACCGTCAACGGTGGATGCAGGAACGCGGTGTGCTGGACGAGATCGGCGTGATCGTCGATCCGACCTCGGACGGGGACGAGCACGACCTGGTGCGGATCGCGACGGACGCGGGAGCGACCTGGGTCGCCCGCGGGCAGTCCGTCCTGGAGCGGCACGCGGGTCGGGAACTGCCGTCGACCGGAGGCAAGGCCGGCGCGATGCGGAGTCTCGCGTACCTCGCCTTCGGCAATCGGCTGATCTTTCACGACGCGGATCTGGAAAGCTACGATCCGTATACTGTTGGTGTTCTGGCCGCCGCGACGACCGCCGGCAGCGCGCCGCTGTTCGTGAATGGCAGCTCACGGCGGGTGACGGGTGACGGTCGGCCCGGTGGCCGAACCACCGAGATGCTCCGCTCGTTGTTGTCGAAACAACTTGCCCGGTACGTCCCGTCGATCACGCGGACGATTCAGCCGCTCATCGGGGAGTTCGTGATCGACGCGGACGTCTTCGCGGCGCTGGCCTTCTCCCGCGGCTACGGGGTGGAGACGTCCCTCAAGGTTCTGGCGCTCGATCTCCTGGACTACTCGGACAGCCTGCAGATCGAGCTGCCGATCAAGTACCAGGTCGGCCAGCATTACCACGCGCTGGTGAAGCAGTTCCATGAGATCAGTTTCACAATCGATGTGCTCGAGGCGTACTTCCAGCGCCGGCGGGTCGATCCCCACGTCGCTATCTGGCAGATCGCGGACAACTACGATCTGCTTTTCCCGGGTCGCACCTACGCGTTGCACCGGCCGTCGGGCTACGACGACACGGACTTCGTGCCGCGGCTCGGTTTCTATCAGCCACTCGCCACGGTTCCCGCCTACCAGGCTCGGCTGCCGGAGATCAAGAGCTCCCGGCGGGTGGCCCTGGACGCCCTCGGCCGGCGGATGCGCACCTCGGCCTGACGCGGCGCCGCCCGGGCCGCGTGTTCCCCGTCATCCACCGACGGGGGCACGCGGCCCCGCCGCCTTCTCCTGCCGGTACGCCTGCGCGAAGGCGTCGGCCATCTGCCGGTCGAAGAGCTCCTCGGGGTCGTTGAGCGCCATCGGGAGGTGCCCGAACACCTCGAGCGCCAGGAACCCGTGCAGCTGGGTCCACACCGCGAGGCACACGGCCATCTCGGCCTCGCCGATGACCGCCATCCCGTGGTCGTGGGACCAGGCCCGCAGGCTGGCCCGCATCGTGGGGGTGAGTTCGGCGTCGACGTGGCTGGCGTCGACGAGATCCGCCTCGATCGCCTCGCTCATGCACCGGAACAGCACCGTCACCGACCGCCGCAGCTCCTGGGCCACCCGCCCCTCGCAGTAGCTGCTGGCGGGGACCTGCGGGCCGAAGATCAGGGCGTACTCGATCGCGTGGTCCAGGGCCCAGCGCCGATGCGCCCGGGCCACGGCCAGCCAGCGGTCCATGTGCCGGTCCGCGGGGGCGGCGTCGAACGCGTCGGTCAGCGCGTCGGCCAGCGAGCCGAAGGCGTCCGCGGCCAGCTCTGTCAGCAGCACCTCGCGGCTCTCGACGTAGCGGTAGAGGGCCGAGGGGGCCATGCCCATCGCGCGCGCCACCCCCCGCAGGGACAGTCCGCCGGCACCGAGCTCGGCCAGCTGGGCGTGGGCCGTCCGCTTGATCTCGTCGAGGGTGGCTTGCCGCAGGCGCTCGCGGCGAGGGATCGGACTACTCACGGCGTCATGCTCCGCTCAGAGTGTGAACGCTGTCAATTATGCGTCAGGGCGCCCTTGACATGAACGCCAGTCGCGAACACTGTTCTCTCTAAGGTCGCCCCATCTGTGGAGGATTCCGTGTTCTCTCCCTTGGTGGCGCTTGTCACGCGCCGACCACGCCTGGTACTCGTCGTCACCGTCGTCCTGCTCCTCGGCGGGGGCGTGCTCGCGTCCACTGCCTTCGGGAAGCTGCAGAACGGGGGCTTCGACGATCCGGCATCGGAGTCGACCCGGGCCGCGGACGAGATGGACGCCCACTTCGGCGGTCACCCGAACGTGCTGCTGCTCGTCACCGCCCGCACGGGCGACGCCGACGACGCCGCGGTCGCCGCCGCCGGCCGCGCGGTCACGGCCGACCTGCGGTCCCAGCCGGGCGCCCGGGACGTGGTCTCGTACTGGACCGGCGGCGGGACCGCGATGCGTTCCCGTGACGGGCTGTCCGGCCTGGTCGTGGCCAGCGTGAAGGACGACGACCAGGCGGCCGACATCGTCGACCGCTACCAGTCCGCGAGGAATGAGTCACCGGCGGTGACCGTTCGGGCGGGGGGTGCGGCGGCCGTCGGCGAGGACATCGGCGCGCAGGTCGCGAGCGACCTCGCCGTCGCCGAGTCGATCGCGATCCCCGTCACCCTGGTGCTGCTGGTGCTGGCCTTCGCCGGCGTGGTCGCCGCGCTGCTGCCGCTGGGCATCGGGCTGCTGGGCGTCGTCGGTGGCTTCGCCGCGCTGTCGGTGATCGGCAGCCTGACCGACGTCTCGATTTTCGCGGTGAACCTGGCGACCGCGTTCGGCCTCGGCCTGGGCATCGACTACTCCCTGCTGATGGTCAGCAGGTTCCGTGAGGAGCTCGCCGCCGGTCGCGACCGGGCGGACGCGATCGCGGTGACGGTCCGCTCCGCCGGGCGGACGATCCTGTTCAGCGGCGCGACGGTGATCGTGGCGCTGGCCGTCATGCTGCTGTTCCCGCCGTTCTTCCTGAAGTCGATGGCGTACGCGGGCATCTCCGTGACGCTGGTGGCGGTCGCCGCGGCGGTCGTCGCGCTGCCCGCCCTGCTGATGCTCCTCGGTGAGCGGGTGAACGCGCTGCGCGTCGGTGGCCTGATCGGGCTGGCGCGCCGCCGCCGCGCTCGGCGGGCCGGATCCGTGACGGCGGGCGGTTCCGTGACGGCGGGCGGTTCCGTGACGGCGGGCGGTGCCGTGGGGGAGGGCGCTTGCGCGGCGGAGGGCGTGGCCCGTGGGGGCGAGGTGCGCGAGGCCGCGGAGTCGCGGTTCTGGCGGTGGGTGGCCGCGTCGGTCATGCGCCGCCCGGTCCTGACCGGACTGCCGGTGATCGCGGTGCTGCTCGTGCTCGGTGCTCCGTTCCTGCACGTCAACTTCGGCACGCCGGACGACCGGGTGCTGCAGCCGGGCTCCGCGTCCAGCCGGACCGTCGGGGACGCGCTGCGCGAGCAGTTCCCCGCCGACCTCAGTGGCGCGCTCGACGTGGTCGTACGGGCGCGGGACACCGGCTCGGTCGACCGCACGGTGCTCGCCGGCTACGCCGCCGACCTGTCGCGGCTGCCCGACGTGGCCCGGGTGGACAGCGCGCTTGGCACCTACATCCGGGGCCAGCGGACGCTGCCCCCCGATCCGACCAGCGCCCGGTTCACCGCGCCCGGCGCCGACATGCTGCAGGTCGTCCCCGCGGTGGACTACGCCTCCGGCCGCGCGCAGGCGCTCGCCCGGGCCGCCCGGGACGTCCCGCCGCCGGCGGCCACGACCGCGCTCGTCGGTGGCGCGCCCGCCGTCCTGGTGGACGGCAAGGACACCATCGCCGACCGGCTGCCGCTCGCCCTGGGCCTGATCGCGCTGGCGACCTGCGTGCTGCTGTTTCTGTTCACCGGCAGCGTCCTGCTGCCGATCAAAGCGATCGTGCTCAACGGGCTCACACTGTGCGCGGTGTTCGGCGCCTCGGTGTGGATCTTCAGTGACGGCCACCTGTCCGGCTTGCTCGACTTCACCCCGGGGCCGCTCGACACCTCCATGCCGGTGCTGCTGTTCTGCATCGCCTTCGGCCTGTCGATGGACTATGAGGTCTTCCTGCTCTCCCGGATCAAGGAGGCGCACGACGCCGGGGCCGACAACGCCGAGGCGGTCACCGCGGGCCTGGCCCGGGTGGGCCGGATCGTGAGCACCGCCGCCGCGCTGCTCGCGGTCACCTTCATCGCGTTCGGGACGTCGTCGGTGCGGTTCATACAGATGTTCGGGATCGGCACCGCGCTCGCCATCATCCTGGACGCCACCCTCATCCGGGGGGTGCTCGTCCCGGCGCTGATGCGCGTCGCGGGCGGCGCGAACTGGTGGGCGCCGCGCCCGCTGCGGTACCTGCATGACCGGATCGGGCTGCACGAGTACCAGCCGCCGGCCGTGCCGAGCGCCCCGGCCCAGCGCGACGCGGCGAGCGACGCCCCGGCGCCCGGCGTGGTCAGCGAGGCACGGCCGTCCGCGGGCTGAGCCCCCGGCGAGCGCGGCTGGCCGCGGGTCAGAAGCGCTCGAAGCCACGCCGCAGCTCCCAGTCGGTGACAGTCCGCTCGTAGCTGGCCAGCTCCACCTCGCCCGCGTGGGCCAGATGGGCGACCACCCGCTCGCCGAAGGCCGCCTCGGCGAGCGGGCTGGACCGCCACCGGTCGACGGCCTCGCGCAGCGTCGAGGGCAACGGCGGCAGGTCCGGCATGGTGAAGGCATTGCCGACCCGGCCGGGTTCGAGCGTCAGATTCCGCTCGATCCCGTGGCGGCCGGCCGCGATCATGCCGGCGACGGCCAGGTAGGGGTTGGCGTCGCCGCCGGGCACCCGGTGCTCGATGCGCAGCCCGCCGCCGGCACCGACGACCCGCACCGCGCAGGTGCGGTTGTCCCGGCCCCAGCTGACGCCCGTCGGCGCGAACGCACCCGGCGCCAGCCGCTTGTAGGAGTTGACGTTCGGCGCGAACAGCAACGTGAAGTCCGCCATGCACGCCAGCTGCCCTGCGACGAACGACCGCATCATCGGCGACATCCCGTCCGTGCCGTGCGGGGCACCCCCAGGCGCGGTCGGCTGGACGGTGGACGGTGACCGGTCCGCCGCGCCGGCGCCGGCCCGTGCGGGGGACGCGGCGAAGACCGGCGTGCCGTCGTCCACCGCCCGCAGCGACAGGTGGACGTGGCACGAGTTGCCCTCGCCCGTGTCGTACTTGGCCATGAAGGTCAGCGCCTGGCCGGCGGCGGCGGCCAGCTTCTTCGCGGTCGTCTTGTACAGGGCATGGTTGTCGCAGGCGCGCAGCGCGTCGGCGTACCGGAAGACGATCTCGTACTGGCCCGGATGGACCTCCCCCCGGGCCGACTCGATCGCGATGCCCGCGCCGGCCATCGCCTGCCGGATGCGGCGGGTGAGCTCGTCGAGGTCCTCGGTGCCGAACAGCGCGTAGTCGATGTTGTAGCGGCTGGCCGGGGTCAGGCCCGACCACGAGCGCCGCGCCGCCCGCCGGTAGGACTCGCGGAAGACCAGGAACTCCAGCTCCGTGCCGGCGTGGGCGGACAGGCCGGCGTCGGCGAGCGCGTCGAGCTGGCGGCGCAGCACCGAGCGGGGGGCCACGTCCACCGGGGAACCGTCGGGCCAGAAGGCGTCCGCCATGACCACGGCCGAGGCGTGCCGCCAGGGGGCCCGGCGCAGGCTGGTCAGGTCCGGCCGCAGCCGCAGGTCGCCGAAGCCGTCGTACCAGGGGGTGCGTGGATACCCGCCGTTGTCCGGCCGCATGTCGACGTCGACCGCGTGCAGATAGGTGCAGGCGCCCAGTCCCTGGTCGAGCACCTCCCCGGACAGGTGCTCGGGGGACACACAGCTGCCGACCAGCCTGCCCTGCAGATCGACGGTGGCGACGATGACCTCGTCGACCGGGTCGGCGCCGGTCAGCAGCTCCCGCAGATCCGCCACGGCCGGCAGGGCGGGTGAGGCGGGCGCGCTGGGCACGGCGGGCACGGGCGGCTGCTCCGAGCGGGCGGGTGGGATCGATGCCGGCATCGACGTCACGTCTACTCCGTTCGTTTCACGGTGCCGCCGGTTCGGGCGGTGTCCCGCCCGCCGGGACGATCGCCACCGGGTTCACGACCGTCCCGTCCATCAGGTCGAACCCGCCGTCGCGATCCGCCCGGTCGTGGAACCCGGCGCCCGCGAACTGCTCGCGGTTCAGGCAGACCCGCTCGAAGGCCGGACGGAGCAGGGCGGCGTCCTCGAAGCGGTCACGCAGCTGCGGGAAGCGCCCGTGGTACTCGTCGACCTCGTGCCGGACGAGTCGCCAGAACTCCTCCTCCTCGACCCGGAGATGATCCGCCACCAGCACCGAGAAGTAGCGGAAGTGGCCCGCGAACACGGCGGACAGCACCGAGTGCGCCAGCACCCGGCCCGGCCAGCGACGGCAGTACCGCTCGACCGGCGCGGACAGACCCGACGGTTGTGCAGGGACGCCCTCGACCAGTTCGATGTCGGCGCCGAAGTCCTTGATCGCGATTCGGCAGGGCAGGCCGTCCGCGTCGAACACGCACAGGACGTTCTCGCCGTGCGGGGTGAACGCGACGCCGTAGCGACAGAGGTAGTGCAGCAGCGGTGGCAGCAGCGAGGTGAGCAGCGCCGAGATCCACGCCCGTGCGGGCCGGCCCGACCGGGCCACCAGCTCGGTGACCAGCGCCCGTCCGTCCGAGCCGACCATGAGCAGCGACGCGAGGCTGCGGACCCGCTCGCCCGGGGCCAGCAGCCCCTCCACCGGATCGCGCCAGAGCACCCCGAGCAGCTCGTGCAGCCGGTAGGGCGCCCCGGGCAGGGTGCCGTAGACCGGATGGGTCACCGCCGCGCCGGCCACCTCGGGCAGCGGCAGCACCGCGGTGACGTCCCGCAGGAACGGGTCGGACTCCCGCAGGTCGAGCAGCCAGCGGGACACGGCCGGGCCGGCCGCGGCGTCCGCCGCCGACATCCCGCGCCACACCAGAGTGTTGCGGATCATCAGCGCCAGCTTGACGTTGCGGCGCTCCGGGTGGTCCACGTTGGCGAGGGTGCGCACCGCCTGCAGGGGGAGGTAGCGGTCCGGCGCCTCGCCCAGCGGGACCAGCCCGCCGGCGGCGAGCTCGGCGGCGAACATCGGCACGATCACGTTCTCCCACTGCCACGGATGCACGGGCAGCCACACGTAGTCCGCGGCCAGCCCCGCGAGGGTGGTGTCCGCCAGCGCGCGGGCCAGGGCGTCGGTGAACCGGGCGCGGGTCGGCTCGTCGAGCTCCTCGCGCAGCAACGCCGCCTGGTCCGATCGGGCGGTGCCGTCGGCGTGCGTCGGCCCGGGACCGGCCACCGGCGGGCGGGGAGCACCGTCGCCGCTTCGCCGCGGGTCACCGGGGTCCGGATCGGACTCGCCGGTTCCGATCGCGTGGAAGATCCCGAGGCGCGGATGTGCGGCCACCCAGCGCAGCCGGAACGGCGCGCGAGCCTCGGGGGTATATCGGTCGACCGCGGCGCCGAGGCCGAGCCGACCCTTGTTCGCGACGAGGCAGGGGTGGCCCGACTGATGGCCCTCCAGCGCGGCGAAGGGCAGGTCGGCGAGCTCCGCGGCCGACCGTGCGGTGGCCAGCAGGCGCTCGTCGGCCGTCTGGGTCGCGACGAGGTCGCGCACCACGTCGGCGAGGACGTCGTCGCTCCAGCCGAGCAGCTCCCGGACGTCGAGCAGGAAGCGGACCGGGTCGTCCGCGCTCTCCGTGTCCTCCGCCGCGACCGTGTCCTCCGCCGCGACCGTGTCCGCCGCGTCGACGTCCGCCCCGTCGACCGTCGGGGTGGCGTGATGCGGGTCAACGGTGCCGTGCGTCCCGGCGGCGTCAACCGCCCCGGCCGCGCGGGTGCCGGCGGCCGTGCGGCGCAGGCTGGCCGGGTCGATCCACCAGGAGCCGAAGGTGCCCCGCCGGGCGCGGAACCGATAGACGGCCGTGGCGGCCGAGACCCGGTAGCCGCGGCTGGGGCCCCGCCCGATCGGGGGAGGATCCTGGGAGATCGCGGCATGGTCCTCCGGCTCGTCCGGTTCGGGCGAGAGCAGCTCCTCATAGGCCAGCTCGGCGAGCAGGCGGGTCAGCAGCGCGCGGCCGGCCCGCTGCCAGCCGGCCGCCCCCGGCCGGGTCCGGCCCTCCGTGGCGTGGGTCAACGGTTGGCCTCGTGCAGGACGGCGTCATGCCCGGCGGCGCCGGCCTGGCCCGATCGGGGGCCGCCCGGATCGGGGTGGGCCTGGTCCGGTTCGGTGGGGGCGCCGAACGTCGTGAACGCGGACGGCGGCGGGAGCCGGTGGGCGCGCCCACCGGTCAGGTCGTCGAGGATCACCGCGGCGCGCCAGGCGCCCAGCCCGAGGTCCGGCGCGCCGACCCCGTGGGTGTGCAGCTCGGCGTTCTGCACGTAGACGCGGCCGGTCAGCTCCGGGTCCGTCGCCACCCGGTAGCGGCGGTCGATGCGCAAGCGGCCCTGGCCGTCGAGGTCGAACCGGTCGGCCACCGGGTCGAGCGGTGCCGGCCGGCGGGGGGCGTACCCGGTCGCCAGCACCATCGCGTCCGCGGTCAGGGTGAAGTGGCGGTCCTGGTCGCGGTGGTGGCAGGTCAGTGTGATCGGCCCGTCCGGCGCGGCCTGGGCGGCGGCGCGTACCTCGACGCCGGGCAGCAGGGTGGCGGCGGCGTCGGCGCCGTCGATCGTCCGCTCGTAGAGCACGTCGTAGATCTGCCCGATCGTGTCCACGTCGATGGCCCGGTGCAGCTGCCACTGGGCGGGCACGAGGGCGTCCCGGCGCCGCGGTGGCAGGCCGTGGAAGTAGCGGACGTGGTCGGGGGTGAACTGCTCGAGGCCCAGCTTGGAGTACTCCATCGGGGCGAACGCGGGCGTGCGGCTGATCCAGGTGAGGTGCTGGCGCTCGGGCCGCTGGGCGCGGAGCAGGTCGGCGAACACCTCGGCGCCCGACTGGCCCGAACCGACCACGGCGACCCGCCCGAGCGGGGCCAGGTCCGCGCGTCGTTCCAGATACCGCGCCGCGTGGAACGCCCGGAGCGGGCTGACCGCGGCGAAGGCGGCGGGCACGCTCGGCTCGGTGCCGATCCCGAGGACCACATGCCGCGCCGACACCACCCGCGTCGACCAGGCGGCCCCGCGCCCCGTCTCGTCGCGCCCCATCTCGTCGCGGGCCGTCTCGTCGGGTGAGGCCCCGGCCGGGGGTGCGCAGCGGCTCAGCGCGATGCGGAACAGCCCCGCCTGCGCGTCCCAGCGGACCGCGTCCACCCGCACCCCGAAATGGGTGCTGGCGAGACTGTCGGCGACCCATCGGCAGTAGGCGTCGTACTCGCGGCGGGGGATGTGGAACCGCTCGTAGAAGTAGAAGCGGAACAGGCGGTCGTGGGCCCGCAGGTAGGCCAGGAACGACCACGGGCTGGTCGGGTCGATGAGGGTGACCAGATCGGCCAGGAACGGCACCTGCAGGGTGGCGCCGTCCAGCAGCAGCCCCGGATGCCAGCTGAACACCGGCGCCTGGTCGAAGAACGCGGCGCGCAGGCCCGGCACCCCGTCGGCGAGCGCGGCGAGCGACAGGTTGAACGGACCCAGCCCGATGCCCACGAGGTCGTGGACCGGGTCGTCCCGGTCGTCCCGGTCGCCGCGCGACGCCGGCACGACCACCGCGCCCGGCGGCGGGTCATCGGACGGGAAGGGGATGCGCGACGTCACGGTGCGGCCTCCAGCAGGGGGTTGGTGATCCGTACGTAGACCGACTGGGTGGCCACCGGCCCCGTCAGCTCGTCCCGGCCGTCGACGCAGGTGCGCAGGTTGGCCTTGCAGGGCAGCGTCGCGGCGGTGAGCAGGGTGTGCGCCAGCCGGAGCCGGCCGGCGGGTACGCGGTCCGGCTCCTGGTCCGGACGGGCGGGGTCGGCGAGCCGGGTGAGCAGCGCCCGTACCCGTCCGAGCAGACGGTGCTCGTCGGCGACACCGGCGGCCCCCAGCGCCCCGACGACGGCGAGGACGTTGTTGATGATCAGGTAGTAGGCGACCCGCTCGGCCACCAGGTCGTCGTCGAAGACGAGATCGAGGCCGTCGGCACAGCCGGGGATCAGGTGCTGCGCGCTGGCGGCCGCCGACGCCGTCACGTAGTAGCCCTGGCTGTCGCGGTACCAGCCGGCGACGGGCCAGCCGTCGGCGTCCACCGTCAGCAGGGTGTTCTGCAGGTGTGCCTCGACCCCCACCCCACAGCGCAGGTAGAGGTCGAGCACCGGGGCGACCAGGACGGCCAGGTACCGCTCGAACCAGCTCACCGCGAGGTCCTCCACCGGCTCGTTGCCGCGCTCGGCCCGGCGGAGCAGGAGCACCGGCAGCATCGCCGCGCGGGCCCGGCCCCGGCTGTCCGCCGCGAGGTCCGGCCGGGCGGCGACGAGCGCCGACAGGCACACCGCCCGGTCGGTGGCGCCGAACGGGTTGACGCGGACGGCGGTCTCCAGCCCGATCGCGGCCCGCGCCGCCGGCCGGTCCGGATGGGTCACCGCCACCCACGCGGGCTCCCCGATCAGGTGGAACGCCGGGTGACGGGCGGCGAGCGGGTCGCCGAGGCCGGCGTCGAACAGGCGGCTGACCATCTCCGCCAGGCGCAGCTCCCCGAGCTGGAGGACCCGCCGCGAGTTCGTGATGCGCAGCCCGAGGGAGAGCTTGAGCATGACCGGGCTGTCCGGCCGCCAGACCGTCCGCAGGGACGTCGTGGGGTACCAGCGCGGCCCGGACACGCCGAGGTCGACCAGACGCCCGTCGGCGAGCAGCTCGGCGGCCGCTCCCTCGCCGCGTCCCGTCAGCTCCGCCGCCTGCCACGGGTGTGCGGGCAGTATCAGGTAGCCGGGCGGGACGTCGACGCCACCGGACAGGTCCGCGAGCAGCTCGGCGAGCCCGGCCTGGCGGTGTCCCCCCTCCCACTCGGGCATGGAGCCGACAGCGGGGCGGCGCGCGGTCGCGGCGGTGTCGCCGGACCGCCGGACAGCCGTGCCCAGTCGCGGTGCCGTCCCGGAGGTGGCGACGGCGTCGGGATGGGCGGCGAACCAGTGCAACGCGAAGGACCCGGCCCGTTCGGGGGAGTACACCGCCATCGCCCGATCCGACGCGCCCTGCCGGCTCTGCGCCGCCGGGTGGAACGGATGGCCGCTGACCGACGCCTGCTCGGCGGCCAGGAACGGCGGTGGCCGCTGGCCCGTTCGGGTCCCCGCCGCCCGGCGGGCCTCGAGGTGGCCGGCGATGCGCCGAGCAGAGTCGATCATCCGGCCGAGCGCCTCGGTGCCGGCGGCGGCCGGCAGGCCCCGTGCCGCGGTGACCTCCCGCACGAGCAGGGCCGCGAGCAGGCCCGCGTCGAGCGTCGACGGCTCGCCGCCGGGGGACACCAGCTCGACCGGGCCGAACCGGTGCCACCCGCAGACCGACCGGTGGCTGATGGCGGCGCGGACCGACAGGCCCGAGGCAGGCAGCTCGAAGCGGGCCGTCCGAGCGCCCGGGGGAAGGTCGATTCCGGCCTCGCGCAGCCAGCAGCGCAGCAGGGTCTCCAGAGCGACGTCGTCGGCGACGTCCGTGGCGGCGGGCGGCTCGCCGCCGGTCATCGGCTGGCCCGACCGGCGGGGGCGTCCCCCGCGCTCAGCCGGTCGCCGGTCGCGAGGACGAGTCCGATCAGCGCGTCGACATCGGCGGGGGTGGCCTCCGGATTGAGCAGGGTCAGCTTCAGGTGGATCGCCCGGTCGGGCCCCACCCGCGTCCGGCCCACCACCGCCCGGCCGTCGACGAGCAGCGCGCGCCGGATGCCGGCGTTGAGTGTGTCCAGTGCCGCCGGGCTCGCGCTCTCGCGGTGGCGCTCGCTCTCGCGGCCGCCGCCTGGCCCGGTCGGAGCGGGCGGACGGTAGCGGAAGACGACCGTGGTCAGGGTGACCGGGTGCGCGAGCTCGAGCCGGGGTTCGGCGCGGATGGTCCGCTCGGCGTGCCGGGCGAGCTCGTGGCAGGCGTCGACGCGGGCGCCGAGTCCGTCGCGGCCGAGCGCCCGCAGCGTCACCGCGATCGGGAAGGAGTCGGCCCGCCGAGTGGTGCGCAGCGAGCGGTCCAGCAGGCTGGTGAAGCCGGCCGCCTCGTCGTCGTCGGAGCGCAGGTACTCCGCGTCCGGGGCCCGCAGGCTCGGCCAGCCGTCCGGGCGGGGGGTGAGGAAGACGCCGGCCGGAATCGGCTGCCAGCCCAGCTTGTGCAGGTCGAGCGCCACCGAGTCCGCCTGGGCGATGCCCGCGAGCAGGCCGTCCAGCCGCTTGGAGAACAGCACGCCACCGCCGTAGGCGGCGTCCACGTGCAGCCAGCCGAAGGCCGCCGGATGACCGGCCGGGCCCGCGCCGTTCGGGAGATGCGCGCGCGCCTGCCCGCACAGCCGGAGACGATGTTCCTCGACGGCCGCGGCGATCTCCGGCAGCGGGTCGACGGCGCCGGCGTCGGTCGTACCCGCCGTGGCGACGACGACGGCGGGCCCCGCGTGCTCGGCCAGCGCCCGGCGTAGCAGGTCGACCCGCATCCGGTCCCGCTCGTCGGTGGGCACGGCCAGCACCGGCGGGTCGTCCAGGCCGAGCACGGCGGCGGCGCGGTCGACCGACAGGTGCGCGGCGGCCGAGCGGAACACCCGGATCGTCGGCCTCCGCGCGGCGTCCCGGGCGAGCAGCAGGCCCATGAGGTTGGACTCGGTCCCGCCGGTGGTGATCGTGCCGGCGGCGAGCGCGGGATCGAAGCCGACGAGGCGCGCGAGCGCGGCGATTACCTCAGTCTCGATGGTGGTCGCCGCCGGCGCCTGGTCCCACGAGTCCAGCGACGGGTTCAGCGCGCTGACCGCGAGGTCGGCGGCGACCGCCACGGCGAGCGGGGGGCAGTGCAGATGGGCGGCGCACCGGGGGTCCGCCGGATCGGCCGAGCCGGCGGCGAGCGCACCCGTCAACCGGGCCAGGGCCACCGCGGGCCCGTCGCCGATAGCGGGGATCACCATGGCCCGGTCGAGGGAGGCGCCCAGCGCGTCCCGGACGTCCGCGCGCACCCGCCCGGGGCCGCCGGCGGGCAGAGGGCCGCCCCGGCGGCGGCGACCGTCCGCCAGCGCGGCCAGGACCACGTCGACGAGCTCGGTGAGATCCGGGTCGGAGCCGGGCGGTCCGGTCACCGGATCCCGCGTCCGGACTCGTCGACATGGAGGTCGGGGTGGGACCGGACGGCCGCGCCGATCGCGTCGGCGAGGATCGACAGCGCCCGCTCGACCTGGTCCGGGGTGATGGTCAGCGGCGGTAGGAGCCGCACGACCGCGCTGTGCCGCCCGCCGAGCTCGACGATCAGGCCGCGGCGCAGGCACTCCGAGCGTACGGCCGCGGCGAGCCGCGGGTCGGCGGGACGCGCGCCGACGGTGTCCGCCGGCCCGGACGGATCCACGATCTCCGCGCCGAGCATCAGGCCACGGCCGCGGACGTCGCCCACCTGCGAGTACTCCCGCGCGATGTCCACCAGGCCCGCGAGCAGACGCGCGCCGAGCCGGCCGGCCTGCTCGTCGAGCCGGTCGGCGCGCACCCGGCGCAGCGTCGCCGTGCCCGCCACCATCGCGAGCTGGTTGCCGCGGAAGGTGCCGGTGTGCGCGCCCGGCGCCCAGCCGTCCAGCTCGGCCCGGTAGGCGATGACCGCCATCGGCAGCCCGCCGCCGATCGCCTTGGACATCACGAGGATGTCGGGCGCGATGCCGCTGTGCTGGGTGGCCCAGAGGCGCCCGGTGCGGCCGACCCCGGTCTGCACCTCGTCCAGGATGAGCGGGATGCCCCGCCGCCGGGTGATCTCGCGGATGGCGCGCAGCCAGTGGTCGGGCGCCGGCACCACCCCGCCCTCGCCCTGGACGGCCTCGACGATGAGCCCGGCCGGGCTGGTCACGCCGCCGAGTGGATCATCCAGCAGCCGCTCGATGTAGCGCAGGGAGAGCTCGACGCCGTCCGGCCCGGCCGTGCGGGTGGGGCCGGAACCCACCCCGAACGGGCACCGGTACGGGTGGGGGAACGGCAGCCGTACCACCGAGCCACCCGGCGGCAGCGGGCTCTTGACGGCGACGTTGCCGGTCACCGCCAGCGCACCCGCCGTCATGCCGTGGTAGCCACCGGTGAACGCGAGGATGGTGTGGTTGCCGGTCGCCGTCTGGGCGAGCTTGATCGCCGCCTCCACCGCGTCGGCGCCGCTCGGGCCGCAGAAGTGCAGCTTGACGTCGTCGCCGAGCCCCGACGGCAGGCAGCCGCGCAGTTCCTCGGTGAACGCGTCCTTCTCCGGGGTCGCGAGGTCGAGAGTGTGCAGTGGCGCGCCGCTCGCGAGGGTGTCCGTGATGGCCCGGACGACGTCGGGATGGTTGTGCCCCAACGCGAGCGTGCCGGCGCCGGACAGGCAGTCCAGGTAGGTGCGGCCGTCCGCGCCGTGGATCACGGAGCCCTGCGCGCGGACCGGCACGATCGGGAGGGTGCGCGCGTAGGTACGGGCGGCGGACTCCCGCGCCTGCTGCCGCTCGAGGATGCCGACCGGGTCCACGGCGGGGGCGATCCGGCCGACGTTCGCGCCGTTTCGGGTGGAAATCGTCATATCGGGCGACTTCCTTTCGACGCGGGTCAGGTGGAGGGGAGCCTAACCTAAGAAGCGGGATGATCGTCGCTACCAGCGAAGTCGGGGTAGCGCGGAGCACCGGCGGGGGATGCCTCTCATAGTCCGCCCCGACGCCCCGCGTCGTCGCGAAATCGCAGCTCCTGGGACGAGCTCGGCGCCTCGCCGGCTCTCCCGCCCGGGAGTGCGCAAGGTGAGGAGGCCGCCAGATGGATCTGCCACCGTCCGCGGGGGGACTGCGCGCGTTGCGGGCGGAGCGGCTGCCGGCCGAGGTGCTGGCGGCGGTGCGCGCCCGCGACGGCGAGGACGAGGACGAGGACGAGGAGACGAGCGTCTACCTCTATGATCCGGCCGTCGCGGCGCGCAACGCCGCCGCCCTGCGTTCCTGCCTGCCGGGGTGGGCCGAGGTCTACTACGCGGTGAAGGCGAACGGTTACCCTTCGGTGCTCGACGCGCTGCTGCGCGGTCCGGACAGCCCCGCGGCGGCGGACGGTCCGAGCGACGCCGCTGCGGCTGCCGGGGCGGACAGCGCTGCCGGGGCGGACAGCGCTGTCGCGGCGGGCGGCGCTGCCAGGGCGGGCGGGCCCGGTGGGGTGGAGGGGTTCGAGGTCTCGTCCGAGCGGGAGGTGCGGGCGGCGTTGGCCGCCTTTCGCCGGGTGGACCCCGCCCGCTCGCCCCGGCTGGTGGCGTCCGGGCCGGCGAAGTCCGCGGCGCTGCTGGCCGCGCTGGTCGAGGCCGAGGCGGTGGTCAACGTGGAGAGCGTGGGCGAGCTGCGGCGACTGGCGGCGGTGGCGGCCCGGCTGGGCCGGCCGGCCACCGTCACGGTGCGGGTGAACCCGGCCCGGGTGCGGCTTGCCGGTGCCCTCCAGATGGGTGGGCGACCCAGCGCGTTCGGCGTGCCCGAGCCGGAGGTGCCGGCGGTCCTCGCGGTGGCCGCGGCCCTGCCCCAGCTGCGGGTGGTGGGATTCCATGTGCACGCCGTGTCCGGCAACCTCGACGCGGACGCCCATCTGGACTATGTGCGATGGTGCCTCGACTTCGCCGGGCGGGCCGCCGCGGCCGCCGGGATCGACCTGCGCGTGATCGACGTGGGCGGTGGCTTCGGAGTGCCGTTCGAGCCGGACCGGCGCGGCGAGCGCCCCTTCGACCTGGAACGCTTCGGTGCCGGCCTGGCCCGGCTCCCGGTGCCCGCCGGGGCCCGCGTGCTCTTCGAACCCGGACGGCTGCTCGTCGCCGACTGCGGCTGGTACGCCGCCGAGGTGGTCGACGTCAAGCACTCGTACGGGACGGACTTCCTCGTCCTGCGCGGCGGCATCCACCACTTCGCCCTGCCGACCTCCTGGGAGATCGTGCACAACTTCGCGGTCGTCCCTTGCCCGGCGCCCGCGGGCCAGCACCGGCCTGAGGGCGCGGTGGCGCGCGATGACCGCCCGGTCACGGTCGTCGGGGAGCTGTGCACCCCGGAGGACACCCTCGCCCGCGACATTTTGGTAGGCCCGGTGCGTCCTGGGGACGTCGTCGTCTTTCCCATGGCCGGGGCGTACGGCTATGAGTTCGCCCTCGCCGAGTTCCTCGGCCATCCGCGGCCCCACCGCCTCGCCGTGCGGACGGTGCCGACGGCGCGCGGCGGCCTCACAACAGCCGGGTCGTGATCGTGTTGGACGTGCCCCGCATGCCCGCTCGGCGCCCGGCCGGCGACCCCACGCCGGGCAGGCGGTCACGCGCGGGAGCGGACGACAGCAGGGCGGCCCGCGGCGGCGCGGACTCCCCATCCGGCGACGAGTCCGCCGGGGAGCCCGCTGATCGGGCGGACCCGGGCCTCGCCGATCCGTGACCGGCGGCGCCGTGACCGGCGGAACCGCGGCCATTGGGACCCCGGCCGGAGGGTCCGTGACCGGTGGGACCGCGGCCGGGGGATCCTCGACTCGCCCCGGGCTGGGCGTCACCGGCATCGGGTGACGCGGCCGGGTCCGGCACGATCTCGGCGCCCCTGCCACGGGGATCCGGACCACCGTGCGGATCCGTCGGACGTGGCACCACCGCGCCGTCCGCGTCAAGTGCGGGGCCCGGGGGGACGACCGGCACCGGCAGGTCGAACCACAGGTACTTGCCGCCCTCGGCGGCCACCGTCCCCCAGCTGCCGGCCAGCGCGTCGAGGACGAGCAGGCCACGGCCGCCCTCGGCGTCGGGAGCGGCGGTGCGCCGCTGCGGCAGCGCGGTCGAGGTGTCGGACACCGAGGCGTGGATCAGCCCGGGCCGCATCTCGATGAACAGCCACAGCGGTGGTTCGCCGTACTTCACCGCGTTCGTCACCAGCTCGCTGACGAGCAGCTCCGCCGTGCCGCGGACATCCTCGGGAAGCCGAGCGAGCCGTATGCCCTCCCGCAGCACCCGGCGGGCCTGCGGGACGGCGGAGGGAAGATAGGGAAGCTCGGCGAGGATGTGGGTCGCGGGTGGGCAACTTGACGTTGCCTGCCGCACCACGTCCATCGGTACCGAAGACGCGCTCATCGACCACCAAGCCTGAACAACGAGGACATCGAGTTTCGGTGTACCCGCTGGGGGCGGATTGAAGCGTCGGTATCCGGATCGCGACGCTTGTGTCGATGCCAGCCGGGCATTCGATCTTGCCGGGCGCGGCCGACCTGCGGTTTCGCGCGTCGAGCAGGACGAGCCGGCGGCGGGGACGTGACGATCGTCGCGATCCGCCGGACTCGGCCGGACTCGGCCGGACTCGGCCGGTCGTGCTCGCGGGGGCGGAGACCGCCTGGCAGCGGTGGACGCGGTGGGTGGGGGCGCGGTGGTGACGCTCGCGGAGCGGGTCGCTCGCCGGGTGGCTCAGTCAGGCACCCTGGCGACCAGGATGGCCACGTCGTCGCGCAGGTTGCCGCCGGCGAAGCGCTCCGCCGCGGTGAGCACCCGGTCGGCGATGCCCTGCGCGGTCAGCCCGGCGCAGTCGCCGACGGCGGCCAGCAGGCGGTCCTCGCCGAGCAGGTCCCGCCCGTCGCGGGCCTCGATCACGCCGTCGGTGTAGAGCACCAGGGACTCACCGGGACGCAGCGTGATCTCCACGCCGGGGAAGGAGACCTCGTCGTCGTCGAGGACGCCGAGCAGGGTTCCGGGGCGCCCGACCAGCGAAGCCCGTCCGTCGGCGTGCAGCACCACCGGCTGCGGGTGCCCGGCGAGGAACAGGCGCAGCCCGATCCCGGACTCCCCTGGGCCGGTGACGGACGCCGCCGCAAGGGTGCAGAAGCGGCCCTGACCGTGCGGATGGGAGGCGGCGGCCTCGCGCAGCGTCCGGTTGAGCTCCAGCAGCACCTCGCCGAGATCGGTGCCGCGGCCGGTGAGCAGCCGCAGCACCGCGCGGGCGACGCCGGTCACGGTCGCCGCCTCCGCGCCCTTGCCGCAGACGTCGCCGATCGCGATCGTCCAGCCGAGCGGGCCCCACAGCAGGTCGAAGAAGTCGCCGCCGACGTCCAGCCCCGCCGACTGCGCGGCGCCGTATGCGGAGCCGAGGTCCAGGCCCTCGATGCGCGGCAGGTCCGGCGGGCGCAGCCCGGCCTGCAGAGTGCCGGCGAGCTCGACCTGGCGGCTGTAGAGGCGGGCGTTGTCGATGGCGAACGACGCCCGCCGGGCGAGGTCGGCGAGCAGGTCGATCTCGTCGGCGGCGAAGGCGTTGCCGTCCGGGCGCCCGAGGGCGAGCACGCCGAGCAGGCGGCGGCGCGCCTTGAGCACCATCACCAGCGCAGGGCCGCCGAGCGCGGTCAGCGAGCGAACCCGGTCCCCGCTCGCGCCCCGCACGGCCGCCATCAGCGCCCCGGACGGGTCCGCGGCGGCGACCTCGAGCGCCCCGGCCATGTTCTCCTCGGCGTGCGTGGCCGACCACAGCGCCGGATCGGCGTTCTCCCGGTGCAGGTAGACGGCGCACCACTGGGCCAGGCGCGGTACCGGCAGGCGGGCGAGCAGCGCCAGCGAGTGGCCGAGCTCCAGGCTGCCGGCGAGCAGGTCGGACGCCTCGGCGAGGAAGGACAGCATGCCGATGCGGCGTTCCTCGGCCCGGCGCATGTCCCCGCCGCCGAGCGCGAGCGCCATCCAGCGGGTGGCCAGCCGGACCCGTTCGACGTCGGGCGGGGCGAGGCCGACACCGGGCACCGGCCACAGCAGCAGCTCGCCGAGGCTCTCCTGGGTGGGATCGAGCGGGAAGGCCATCGCGTCGGCGTCCTCGCCGACGACGCCCAGCGTGGCCACGGACTCGATCCGCCCGCCGTCGCGACCCGGGCGGCGTACGAGCGCGGCGGTGACGGCGAGCGCGTCGACGAGCTGGGCCAGCAGCTCGCCGACCTCGCCCTCGGCCGTCAGCGCCCGGGCGCTGTCGCGCGCGATCAGCCGCGGCGGCCGCGCCTGGACGGGCACGCGGGCGACCTCATGGCCTTGGGCGACACGGTCGCCATCGCCCCGGGCGGCCCGGTCGCCGGAGACGGCGCTGTCGTCCGAGCCGGTCTCGTCCCAGGCGAGGTCGGCACCCTCGCCGGTGATCTCCGGGGAGCCGAGGCGGAACCACACGGTCTTGCCGCCGCGATGATGCTCGGTGCCCCAGCTGGTCGCCAGCGCGTCCACGAGGGCGAGGCCGCGGCCGTCCTCGCGCAGCCCGTCCGTGCCGAAGTCGGCCTCCTCGGTGAACGCCGACGCCGGCCGGGGGACGTCGACCTTCACCCGCGCCATCCCGATCCGGACCGGATGACGGTCGGCCACACCCACCCGCACCCCGTGGCCCTCTCTGCGCACGTCGACGGTGGCATGGGTGCCCGCGTGCACCACGACGTTGGTGACAAGCTCGGTGACCAGCAGGAGCGCGGAGTCGAGCAGGTCGTCGTCGAGCCGGCCGCGTAGCGCCTCCAGCACGAACCGTCGGGCTGAACGGGGGGAGTCGGGGGTGGGCGGCAGCGTGATGGCGTGCGCCCGGATCCCCGGACCCCCTCCTGCGCCAGTCATGTCGCTCAGTCTCTCCTGCGTTGTCCATCGTGAGGCGGATACTGGCGGCTGGTGTCACCTGTCCACCGACGCCCGCCACGCCGGTGCCCCGAGGCGACCGCCCCTGGCCCGGGCAGTTCCACCCGGCCCGTCGTCCGAGACGATCGTGCCGACCGAGCTCAGCTAGGAGACCGATGAGTGCCACTGACGACCAGCAGTCCCCGGCCCGCCGCGATCCCGCTCCGCCCGGCCGTGACGCTACCGCGACCATCGTCTCTCATGCACCGGGCGAGGCAGATACCCCCCGTGGCTCGGACCTCGCGCGCGCGACGCTGACGTCGTCCGCCTCGTCGCCGACGTCGTCGGACGAGCTGATCGCCGATCTACTGTACGGGCTGACCAAGCTGTGCGAAGGCGACTTCTCGACCCGGATGTCGAGCCGGATCTCCGCCCGCGACGGGGTCGCCGGCGAGGTGGTGCGCCGCTTCGACGAGCTGGCCGCCTCCCAGGAGCGCCATGCCCGCGAGCTCGCCAGGGTGAGCAAGGTCATTCGCCGGGACGGGCGGCTGACCCTGCGGATGGAGGAGATGGGCACCCCGGGCGGCTGGTCGGACATGACCCAGGCGGTCAACTCGCTCATCGACGACCTGGCCCGCCCGACGCACGAGGTCGCCCGGGTCATCGCGGCGGTCGCTGAGGGTGACCTGTCGCAGCACATGGCGCTGGAGATCGCCGGCCAGCCGGTGCGCGGGGAGTTCCTGCGCATCGGCACGACCGTGAACACGATGGTCGACCAGCTCTCGTCGTTCGCCGACGAGGTGACCCGGGTGGCCCGCGAGGTGGGCACCGAGGGCAACCTGGGCGGGCAGGCCAAGGTCAAGGGCGTCTCCGGGGTCTGGCGGGACCTCACCGAGTCCGTGAACTCGATGGCGGGCAACCTGACCAGCCAGGTCCGTAACATCGCCCAGGTCACCACCGCGGTGGCGCAGGGCGACCTGAGCCAGAAGATCACCGTCGACGCGCGCGGTGAGATCCACGAGCTGAAGTCGACCGTGAACACGATGGTGGACCAGCTCTCCGCGTTCGCCGACGAGGTCACCCGAATGGCGAAGGAGGTCGGCACCGAGGGCAAGCTCGGCGGTCAGGCGCAGGTCAAGGGGGTGTCCGGGGTCTGGCGGGACCTGACGGACTCCGTCAACGTCATGGCCGGGAATCTGACCACCCAGGTGCGCAGCATCGCCGAGGTGGCGGCGGCGGTGGCTCGCGGCGACCTGACCAGGCAGATCACCGTCGACGCCCGCGGCGAGGTCGCGGAGCTCGAGCACACCCTGAACACGATGGTCGACCAGCTCTCGTCGTTCGCCGACGAGGTCACCCGCGTGGCTCGCGAGGTCGGCACCGAGGGGGCGCTCGGCGGCCAGGCGCATGTGCGCGGGGTCTCGGGTGTGTGGCGGGACCTGACCGAGTCGGTGAACTCGATGGCGGGCAACCTGACCAGCCAGGTCCGCAACATCGCCCTGGTGGCCACCGCGGTCGCCCGGGGTGACCTCTCGCAGAAGATCACGGTTCCCGCGCAGGGAGAGATCGCCGAGCTGAAGGACACCGTCAACACGATGGTGGACCAGCTCTCCTCGTTCGCCGCCGAGATCACCCGGGTCGGCTGGGAGGTGGGCGTCGAGGGCAAGCTCGGCGGTCAGGCGACGGTCGCCGGGGTGGCCGGCACCTGGAAGGACCTCACCGACAACGTCAACCAGCTCGCCTCCACGCTGACCATCCAGCTGCGCGCGATCGGCGACGTGTCCACCGCCGTCACCCGCGGTGACCTGACCCGGTCGATCACGGTCGAGGCCGAGGGTGAGGTCGCCGAGCTCAAGGACAACATCAACCAGATGATCGCCCGGCTGCGGGAGACCACCGAGGTCAACGCGCAGCAGGACTGGCTCAAGTCGAACCTGGCCCGCATCGGCAGCAAGATGCAGGGCCAGCGTGACCTGTACGCGGTCTGCCAGATGATCATCAGCGAGATGACACCGGCGGTGAACGCCCAGCAGGGCACGGTCTACCTGCTCGACTTCATCGAGGGCGACAAGCTGCGCTACGTCGCCGGCTACGGCTCGGTGCCGCGGCGGCGCTCGGACGGCACGTTCCTGTTCGGCGAGGGCCTGATCGGGCAGGCGGCGCTGGAGCGCAACCGGATCCGGGTCGAGCACGTGCCCGCCGGCTACCTCAACATCCGCAGCGGCCTCGGTGAGGCACCGCCGTGCGATCTCGTCGTCGTGCCGGTCGTGTTCGAGAACCAGGTCCTCGGTGTGATCGAGCTGGCGTCGTTCACGCCGTTCTCGGAGCTGCACCTGATCCTCGTCGACCAGCTCGTCGACACCATCGGCGTCGTGCTCAACACGATCATGGCGAACGCCCGCACCGAGGAGCTGCTCGCCCAGTCCCAGCGGCTCACCCAGGAGCTGCGCTCGCAGTCGGTGGAGCTGCAGCGCACGAACAACGAGCTGGAGGAGAAGGCGCAGCTGCTGGAGGACAAGAACCGCGAGATCGAGCTGGCCCGGATCGGCCTGGAGGAGAAGGCCGAGCAGCTCGCGCTGTCCTCGCAGTACAAGACGGAGTTCCTGGCGAACATGAGCCACGAGCTGCGTACGCCGCTGAACAGCCTGCTCATCCTGGCGAAGCTGCTCGCCGACAACCCGGACCGCAACCTGTCCCAGAAGCAGATCGACTTCGCCGAGACGATCCACTCCGCCGGCACCGAGCTGCTCGGGCTGATCAACGACATCCTGGATCTGTCCAAGGTCGAGGCCGGCAAGATGGACGTGGACGCGACCGCCGTGCGCACCGGCGCGCTCTGTGACGCCGTCGCCACCGTCTTCGGCCCGATCGCGAACGAGAAGAGTCTGGCGTTCGAGGTCAGCCTCGCCCCCGATGTCCCGGCAGAGTTCGTCACTGACGAGCAGCGGTTGCAGCAGGTGCTCAAGAACCTGCTGTCGAACGCGGTGAAGTTCACCGACAGCGGCTCGGTCCGCCTCGACGTCACTCTCGCTCGGCCGGACCTGCCGCACCTGGCCAGCCACCTGCGCTCGGCCGGCACGGTGCTGTCGTTCGCGGTCAGTGACACCGGGATCGGCATCGCCGCGGAGAAGCTCCGCATGATCTTCGAGGCGTTCCAGCAGGCGGACGGCACGACCTCGCGACGCTACGGCGGCACCGGGCTCGGCCTGTCGATCAGCAAGGAGATCGCCCGGCTGCTCGGCGGCTCGATCGCGGTGTCCAGCGCCGTCGGTCGGGGCAGCACGTTCACCCTCTACCTGCCGACGGTCCCGCTCGCGCAGATGCCGGCGTTCGGCGTCACACCCGGCGAGCCCGACGACGTGCTGATGATCGTCGGCGCGCCGGACGGACCGCTGGGCCGCGGCGGCGAGGCGGGTGGTTCCGTGCCCGCCATCCCCGGCTCCGGCCCGGCGGGGGGCATGCTCGCCAGCTCGAACGGCGTCCACGGCCCGCGTCCCGGCGTCTCCGGCGACGCGCCCGCGGCGGGCCGGGGCGGCACAGGGGTGGCCGGCGATTCGGCGATCGGTGCCGCCCCGGGCGATGCCGCCGCGGCTGGCGTGAACGGGTCCGGTGCCGACGGCGCTGGTGATCGCGTGGGGGTGCCGGAGACCTTCATCTCGTCATCGCCGGGAGGCTCGTCGCCGACGGCCGGCGCGGCGTCGACCGTCGGCGCCCAGGGGTGGCGGCCGAGTGAGAACACGGTGGGCACGCCGTTCCTCACCGGCCCGGCCGACGCCGGCGGCCGGGCGCCGGCGGACAGCCCCGACGGGTCGGACCCGCTCGTCGGGACGACGGTCCTGGTCGTCGACGACGACGTCCGCAACGTCTTCGCGCTCACCAGCGCCCTCGAGATGTACGGAATGCGGGTGCTCTACGCCGACAACGGCCACGACGCGATCCGTACGCTGCAGCAGGACACCGGCCCGGTGCATCTCGTGCTGATGGACGTCATGCTTCCCGGCATGGACGGCAACGAGACGACGTCGATGATCCGGGACATGTCCGCGTTCGCCGAGCTGCCGATCCTGGTGCTGACCGCGAAGGCCATGCCGGGGGACCGGGACAAGAGCATCACGGCGGGTGCGTCGGACTACATCACCAAGCCTGTGGATCTCGACCACCTCCTCGGGGTGATGCGCTCGTATCTGTGTTGATCAGATCGCGTATGGTGCGCAAACGGGCGTGTATCGGTGGGCCGGTGAGCGGCCCCCAGATGCGATCAGCGATGGTGGTGGGGTGGCTACACCCACCACGGACCGGCAGGGCGACCGCGAAGGTCGGCAGGGCGACCGCGAAGGAGGAGGCAGGCGGGTGACCGAGCGGACGGGCGGTTTCGTCGACGGCGAAGGCGGGCCGACCACGGAACGGCCCCGCAGCAAGATCCTTCTGGTCGACGACCGCGCCGACAATCTCATGGCGCTGGAGGCGATTCTCGCCTCGCTGGACCAGGATCTCGTGACGGCGTCGTCCGGCGAGGAGGCCCTGAAACGCCTTCTCGTCGATGACTTCGCCGTGATCCTCCTCGACGTCCAGATGCCTGGAATGGACGGATTCGAGACGGCGCACCGGATCAAGCAGCGCGGGCGGACCCGGGACACCCCGATCATCTTTCTCACCGCCATCGACCGGGAACCCCATCACGCATTCCGCGGGTACGCCGTGGGCGCGGTCGACTACATCGCCAAGCCGTTCGATCCCTGGTTGCTGCGCGCCAAGGTGAGCGTGTTCGTCGAGCTGTTCGAGAAGAACGAGCGGCTGGCCGAGCTGGTCCGTCAGCGCGGGCGGGACTTCGACCTGATGACGGAGGTCGCCGAGCGGCTCATCGCGCTCGACGTCCTGCTCGAGGGCAGCGGCGACAGCACCACGGAGGAGACGCTCGCCGCGGCCGGCGCCGAGGTGCGCGGGCTGGTCGCCCGGCTTCAGCCCTTCGCCCGCTCCTCCAACACCTGACGGTCGGTCCTGCGGCCACGTCGCGTCGCGGCAGTGCGACGTGGTGTGACGTGGTGTGAGGCGGCAAGGCGCGGCGGGATTTCGGGTGGCGCCGGAGCGTGGCTGACCGTGGCGGGCGTGGCCGCCGGCCGGGGTGCTCCGGTGTGCGCTGGCGTGCTCCGGAGCGCGGGCCGGGGTACCCCGGCGGGGTGCCCGCGGTGGTCCGGTCGGGCCGGCCGGCGGTGGACGCCCGCCGGCCGCCGGCTCGAGGCGACGCGCCCGGCGATCCTCGCCCATCGTTGCGTCGGTCACATCACGCCGTCGCCGCTGGTGGCAACGGACCCGACCGAAGGTGCCGGTGTGTCCGTTGCTACTCACCTGTGGTCACCATTGCCCTGTCGGCCCGTGTCGAACCGGCTTGCCACCCGTACCGGATGGTCCACTTCGGACTGTCCTGGCGATCGCCGGCGAGGCTGAGCGCGGGCTGTGAACCGAATCGTTGCCGCCCGGTCTTCGGTCGGCGCCGATAGCATGGATTTGTCGACCAGATCCGCCGCCGTGCCCGCACGGCCGGTTTGTTGAGCCGTAGGAGGTTTCGGCGTATGGCGATTGCCCGGCGCACTCCCTATGGACTCACCGGGATTGCCCCCGCAACTATCGGTCCGTACACCGTTGAACGGAAGCTTGTCGACGCCGGGACCGGTCCGGTGTTTCTCGGGCGTAACAATCTTGCGCACCCGGTCCTCATCAAGACGATCACCGCGCCCTTCGGGCGGGACGCCGAGTTCCGCCGCCGGCTCCGGGACGATCTTGAGCGGCTGCGCGAGCTCGACCCGTTCTGCATCGCAGCGATCCTGGACGTGGACACCGACGCACAGCCCCCCTACGTGGCGGTCGAGTTCGTCAACGCGCCGACCCTGGCCGCCAGTGTCGAGGACGAGGGGCCGCTGTCCGCCGCCGACGCCGGGCGGCTCGCCCTCGGGCTCGCGGCCGCGCTCGCCGCGCTGCATGAGCACGGAATTGTCTTCGCCGATTTGAAGCCGACCAATGTGGTGCTTTCCGGACAGGGGCTCCGCCTGGTGGACTTCGGTCTCGCCCGGGTACTCAACGCCGTGTTAGCTGACAATTCAGGGTCATCGTCGCCGGGAATTGGGACACTTGCCTTCATCAGCCCCGAACAGGCTCTCGGTCAGGCGGTGACCACGGCGTCCGACATCTTTACCTGGGGCGGCGTGCTGCTGTTCGCGGTCACCGGTCAGCCGCCGTTCGGCGGCGGCACGCCCCGTGCGCTGCTCCAGCGCGCGGTCTACGCGGAACCCGATCTGTCCGCGCTTGAACCCGCCCTGCGTGAGCTGGTCGCGGCCACGATGCGTAAGGATCCGAAACGCCGCCCGGTCGCCGCGGAGCTGCTGGAACACCTCATCGAGGAGTTGCCCGACCCGGCTCCCGCCGCGCCGGGACCCACCCGCGGGTCGCGGCCCACGGCTGACCCCGCGGCCACCCGGGATCTCCTCCCCGTCCTGGCCACGATCAGCTCGCCCGCCGAGCCACCACCCGACGACGATCCGTCCGCGGACCCGCCTCCCGACGACCCGTCACCCTCCGCTTCCAACCCAGCAGACGCGGCTGATTCGCCCGAGAGGTCCGCGCTCGCCGAGGAGTCCGCTCCACCCGACACGTCGGCTCCCGCCGATCCCGCCGATCCCGCCGATCCCGCCGATCCCGCCGATCCCGCCGAT
>NZ_FZMO01000063.1 GCF_900197875.1 Frankia canadensis
CGCCCGTCCTCCGGCGCCCCGGGCGACCCCCGCCTGAGCCGCGGGACACCACGGTCCTGGGGGACCGGAAGCGGCCCCTGGCCGGCTCAGGACCGCGGCTCGTCGGCGAGCAGCGCGCCGATCGGGGAGTCCCGGAGGTGGGCGAGCAGGTCGACGGGGTCGTCGTAGACGGCGGCCGCGCCGGCCTCGACGAGTTCGGCGCGGCTGGTGCCGCCGCAGGTCACGGTGACGCAGTCCAGGCCGGCTCGGCGGGCGGCGAGGACGTCCCAGGGTGTGTCGCCCACCATGATCGAGCGAGCGGCGTCGGTTCCGGCGGCGTCGAGCGCGCGGCCGCCAGGACGTCGTCGCGGCGGCGGTCCCGCTCGGGCAGCAGCGCGTCGAGCAGGTCCTCGGATCCCATGCCGACCCGGCGGTGCGGCCGTGCCATCGGCACGACGTGTCCCTCCTGCCGGCATGCCCGGAACCACGCCACGGCAGGTACGTGGTGTCGACGAGCGTGCCGTCGACGTCGAAGAGGACCGCCGTCGCGGTACTCAACACCGCACGCCTCCTCTGGTGGGTGTGTAGGAGTTGGAATCCCCCTCGTTCACGAGGGGGAGGACGTCAACGCAGGGACGACCGGCCCGACTCCCAGGCCGTCAGGATGTGCTCGGTGGCGCGGCCCTCGACCGCCATCGCCGCGCGCGCGCCGAACAGCAGGTCGTCCGCCAGCTGCGGTTCGGCGCGCACCAGGCCGGCGGCGAGGCTGTCGGCGGCGACCGTCTGATGGTGGGCGTCGGCGACGACGTGCGTGTCGAAGAACAGCCGGGCCGCCGGGGGCAGGCCGTGGCGGCGCAGGGCGGCGCTGTAGGCGCTCATCGGCCCGACGGAGGTCATCTCGAACACCGCCAGGTGTCCGACCAGCGCGGCGCGGTGCGCGCGGTGCAGCCCGAAGAACGACGGCAGGTTCACCGTCGCGAGCGTGGTGGCCGGAACCCGGTCGAGGTAGGCGCCGTAGGCGGGGTCGAGCCCGAGGGCGCGCATCGTGAGGCCGAACAGCGTCTGGTGCATGTCGCGTTCGACGCCCTCGCCGTACTCGTCGGCCTGGATCTCCAGCAGGGCGGCCTTGGCCGCGCCGGCGAGGCGGGGGATCGCCCACGAATGCGGATCCGCCTCCTTGAGCTGCAGCAACGACCGGTGGACGGCGAACTCGCGGAAATGGTCGAGGGTGCCGTCCTCGGCGAGGAACCGGGACAGCGACGGCCCCCCCGGTGCTTCGACGAGCGCCCGCAGCGCCGCCGCGACCCGCTCGGCCGCGACGTCTCCCGCGCCGGCGTCCCCCACCGTGGTGGCGACCGTGTCCGAGCCTCCCGCTGCCGGGCCGCCGACAGGAGATGGCGGCGTGGGGTACGCGTCGGCGACCTCGTGGTGCAGGCGGGGCAGCAGGTCGTCCTCCAGCCGGCGGCGCAGGCGCAGCAGCGACGGTTCCCACTCCCAGCGCTCCGCCACGTCCGCGAACCCGCGGTAGTGCAGCTCGTAGAGGAGGTACAGCGCGAGCGCGCCGTCCTCACCGAACAGGGCGTCGTCGTCGGCGTCCGGCGGGTCGTCGAGGGTGTGGACCGGGCGGCGCAGGACGGTTGTCAGGGCGTCACTGAGCGTGCCGCGTGGGCGGGGGAGCGGAGCGGGGCGGAGCTGCGCCGGGTCCAGCACCGCGCCGTAGGCGAGGGTCGTCACGCGGCCGCCCGCTCGCCGCCGGGGGCGAGAACGTGGGCGAGAACCGCGGGATCCGCGCCCGGCAGGTGGGGCGCGCAGCCCTCGCGCAACCAGGTGACGCCGGCGAGGACGTACTCGTCCGCCCGGTGGAACGCCCGGCCGCGCGTCGTGAGGGCCTCGATGTGCCGCCACACCGCGGGTTCGCGGCAGTGCTCGCCGAAGCGGATCGGGCGTACCGCCCAGTCGAGCAGGCGGTAGCCCCGGTCACGCGCCTCCGTGAGGACGCCGAGCGGATCGGCGATCGAGGAAACCATGAGCATCACCAGGTCGAAGGGGCCGGCCAGCAGCCGGCGGGTGACCTCGGCGCCGTCGCGCCCGCCGTACAGGTCCGGGCCGTGGGCAGCGTCTGGCCGGGCGGGCAGGTAGGGCGGGTTGGCGATGACGCAGCGTTCCTGCGCGCTGACGGCATGGGCGAAGAAGTCCCCGAACTCGACCGAGTAGTTCGCCGGCGCCTTCAGCTCGACCAGCCGGCGCGCCGCCCGGAACGCCTGGGGATCGTGCTCGAAGCCGCGCACCCGCGCGGCCGACTCCGCCCGCCCGACGGCCTCGATGAGCGGCAGCCCACTGCCCGCGCCCAGCTCCGCCACCCCGGCGGCGGTCAGAGGTCGCAGCTGCGCCGAGGCCAGCAGCCTCTCGACACACCAGGAGTAGAAGGACGACTCGACCGGATCGTAGAAGGTGGACACACCAGCTCCCCACTCGACGTGCTGACGCCAGGAACGTCCTCGCCGCCCGCCACCTACCCGCGCGGCCAGGGCTAAACCGGCGGGCCCGTGACGGTGGGTGCGCGCGCCGCCGCGGCGCGGGCCGCGGGCAGGAGGAATCCGTCGCGGATCTCGGCGGCACGATGAACTCATAGTGAACCATCAATCCTGCGAACGTGCCGGCATTCCTCCCTACCTTCCGGATTCCTCCCTCCTGGTGGGACCGGCGGCTCATTCTTTCCCTGTCGGCCGACGATCGATCGATAGCAGTCGGCTATGGAATGTTGCATCGAGGGCGTCCGGCTGGCATGGCGGAATTCTCGACCTGTTCATCTTCTGTGCGGACGGCCGTGGCGGGTGATGCGAGACTGTCGCGGGGGCGGCCGAATACGCGGCCGCGCCGGAAGCCGCCATCCGTGTGCGCTTCCCTGGATGAGGAGAATCCCATGCCAGCCGTTGTGGAAACAACGGGCACGTCCGCGTCAGGCTTCACCGGAATCATGTCGGCACTGATGGCCAGCCGGCTGCCGGATCCGTATCCCGTTCTCCGGTCGGTCCGCGAGGCGGGCTCCTTCCTGTCCGGTGAGATCGCCGGCTCGCCGGTGACCCTGGTGACCACGCACGCCGAGGCGTCCGCGGTGCTCGCCCATCCGGCGATCGGGCACGGGTTCCGCGACGGCATCAGTTACCGCGGCCACCTCGACGACGGCCTCGGCTCGCTGGTGCGCGCCGACCCACCGGACCACGGCCGCCTGCGCCGCCTGGTCGGGCGGGCGTTCACCCCCGGCGTCGTGGACGCCCTGGGCCCGCGGATCACCGAGCTGTGTGACGCGCTGCTCGACGAGGCGCTCGCGGCCGGCGAGGTCGACATGGTCGAGGCGCTGACCAGGCCGATGCCGCTGCGGGTGATGTGCCGGCTGCTCGGCGTCCCCGCCGAGGACGAGCCGGAGTTCGGCGGCTGGGTGGACGCGCTGACCCGCGGGATCGACCCGCGGCCCTCGCTGACCCCCGCGGAGGTGAGCGCCCGCGCGTCCGCGACCGTCGCCTTCGACGACTACTTCCGCGACCTCATCGCCCGGCGCCGCGCCGAGCCGCGTGACGACCTGCTCAGCGCGCTGGTGGCCATCCACGACGACGGGGACGTGCTCTCCGAGCGTGAGCTGCTCGAACTGTGCACCCTGCTCCTGGTCGCCGGCTACGAGACGACCGTCAACCTGCTGGGCGGCGGCATCCTGGCGCTGATCCGCAACCCCGACCAGCTCGCCCTGCTGCGCGAGGATCCGGCGCTGGTGGGACCGGCGGTCGAGGAGATGCTGCGCCACGACCCGCCGATCCAGCTCATCGCCCGCACGGTCCTCGCCGACGCGCGGATCGCCGGCCACGACTTCCGCCAGGGCGAGGGCGTGATCCTGCACGTCGGGACGGCGAACCGGGACCCGGCCGCCTTCGACGAGCCGGACCGGTTCCTGGTGACCCGCTACGCCGGTGGCGCTCGCGTCCGGCGTCACCTCGGCTTCGGGGTCGGCATCCACTACTGCCTCGGCGCGCCGCTCGCCCGAGCGGAAGCGGAGATCGCCTTCCGGACCCTGCTGCGCCGGGTACGGACCCTCACCCTGCTCGACGACGACGTCGCCTACCGTGAGCGGATCGTCATCCGGGGTGTGCGGTCCCTTCCCCTGCGCCTCACCGCCTGATGGCGCGGATGGAACTTCCAATGACGCAATCGGCACCCGTCCCGCGCCCGGCGGGGGCGCTCGAAGATCCGCGACGATCCGGGAGCCGGCGACGCCGAGGTCGCCGGCGCGATCCACGCACCCGCGGAGGAAGCGCATGAGTCCCGCCGTTCTCGATCTACCCCAGCCCGGCCAGTCACCCGCCGATCCCGACGAGTACATCGGCGCGCTGATGCGCTGGCATTTCAGCGCCGAGACCGGCAGCCCGTTCTGGCTGCGCCGGGCGGCCAGCCTCCCGTTCGACCCGATCGCCGACGTCCGTGGTTTCGACGACCTGCGGCTGTTCCCGAACGTCGTCGACGAGTTCCGCGAGGTGCCCGTCGCCGACCTGATCCCCCGCGGCCTGCGGGGCGCGGACCGCGTCGTCGCCGGCGTGTACGAGTCCGGCGGCACCACCGGCCTGCCCAAGCGCTTCGTCATGTTCGACCGGTGGATGGACTTCGCCCTCGGCTGGGACGAGCACCACTACGCCGACCTCGGCACCGCGAACGTGCTCGCGATCGCCCCCAGCGGCCCGCACATGTTCGGCGAGTTCGCCCGCCGCCGGGCCCGTCGTCACGACGGCCTGCTGTTCACCATCGACCTCGACCCGCGCTGGATCAAGCGACTGATCGAACGCGGCGACACCGCCGAGTCCGAGCGCTACGTCGCGCACATCGTCGACCAGGCCGCGCACATCCTGCGCACCCAGCCGGTCGGCATCCTCATCACCACCCCGCCGCTGCTGGAACGGCTCACCCGCCACGACGACCTGGTGGAGCTGATCCGCAAGGAGGTCCGGTTCCTCTGCTGGAGCGGCGCCCACATGGACGCCGACACCCATGAGATCCTGCGCACCGAGATCTTCCCCGGCATCCCGCTCAAGGGCCTCTACGGCAGCACCACCATTCTCGGCATGTCGCGGGAACGCGACACCGAACGCCCCGACGGGCTCGCCTCCTTCGACCCGCCGAGCCCGTACATCGTCTTCCGGGTCGTCGATCCGGCCACCGGCGACGACGTTCCCGTCGGCACCCGCGGCCAGGTCGTCATGAACCACCTGACGAAGTACGCGCTCATTCCGAACAATCTCGAACGCGACCTCGCGCTGAAGCTCGAACCGCCGGCCGGCTGGCTCGGGTGCTCGGTCGCCGACGTCGGCCCGGTCGCCACCTTCGGCGACCACACCGTCATCGAAGGGGTGTACTGACCATGCAGGTCGACGGGGGAGTCCAGATCGACGCGCTTGGGCCCGCCGGGCCCTATCGCGCCCGGGCCCGCCAGCCGCTCGCCGCCCTGTCCGGCGCGGCCATCGGTGAGATCAGCCAGGTCCCGGCGCTGTACGTGCGTCGGACGCTGGCCGCGATGCGCGCCGCGCCGGTCGTGCCGGGCGCCGTCCGCTTCGACGCGCTCGACCGCGCGGCCGAGCTGTTCCTGACGGCCACCCTCGGCGGGTTCGCGCCCGACGAGTACGTCGAGCTCGTCTCGACCGCGTCCGGGGTGCCTCGCGGCGTCGTGCGCCAGTCCGTCGAGTGGATCGCGGACGTGCTGCGCTCCCAGCGCCACACCGTCGAGCTCGCCCGCCCGCACGGAGCCGTCGCCGACTGGCGCCACGAGAAGACGCTGACCGGCTCGGCGGTCTGGGCACGCCGCGGCGACCTGTTCGCCGTACACGCCGCCGGCAACACCCCGGCCGTGCACGGGCTGTGGCCGGAGGCGCTGGCGCTCGGCTACAAGGTGGTGGTGCGCCCCTCCTCGCGGGAGCCGTACACCGCCTTCCGCCTGGTCGAGGCGCTGCGCACCGCCGGCTTCCCGCCGGCGACCATCACCTTGCTGCCCACCGACCACACCGTCGCCGACATCCTGATCGAGGAGTCCGACTTCGCGATCGTGTACGGCGGGCAGGACGTCGTCGACAAGTACGCCGCCATCCCCACCGTCCTCGCCCAGGGCCCCGGCCGCTCCAAGATCCTGATCACCGCGGACGTCGACTGGCGCGAGCACATCGACGTCATCGCCGGGTCGGTCTCGCACCTCGGTGGCACGGCGTGCACGTGCGCGACGGCGGTGCTCGTCGAGGGCGACCCCGAGCCGCTCGCCGCCGCGCTCGCCGACCGGCTCGGCCGCATCCCCAGCCTGCCCCCGGACCATCCCGACGCGATCCTCACCGTGGCGCCCACCGCCTCGGTCGTCGCGATCGACCGCTACCTGCACCAGGTCGCCGGGGACGCGCGCGCCCTGCTCGGCGGGGACGGCATCGTCGACGTGCTGCCGACCGGCGGCGCCGTGCTGCGGCCCGCCGTGCACCTGGTCGACTCGCCCACCGCGCCGCAGCTCGGCGTCGAGCTGCCGTTCCCGTGTGTGTGGGTCGGCCCGTGGCGCCCCGAGGACGGGATCGCCCCGCTGCGCGACTCCCTCGTCCTCACGGCCATGACGGGACGCGCCGAACTCATCGACGCCCTGCTCGACGAACCGTCGATCATCAACCTCTACCTGGGCGACAACCCGACGACCTGGCTGCGCCCCGGCATCCCCCACGACGGCTACCTCAGCGAGCGCCTCATGCGCACCAAGGGCATGATCCGCAGCGCCGTCGCCTGAGGTCCTCTCGGACGCGCGCCCGCGCACCGATCACGCGGTGCGCGGGCGCGCGCCCTGTCCCGTCTCGGCGGCGTGGATCATCATGGGCGTCGATCTCGGCTCGAGGGCCGGCAGCAACGGCCACAGCTTCGACACCGTCTTCGCGCCCGTCGGCAGCGCTCGGACCTTCGCCGAGATGCCCATCGAGCAGAAGAACGAGCTCTCCCCCCGCCGGCACGCGGTCGACGCCCTCCGCGCACACCTCGGCCTCACCGGCTCCTGAAGCGCCGGCGACCGCCTCCCGGCTGGTATGAGGAGAGGTGCCACGGCTACGTGGGCGTCGGTTTCCCGGGGCGATCTGCCCGCGCCCTACCATGACGGTTTCAGTACCCTGGGCACCCCGACCGAGAACCTTACCGGGGGCAATGCGATTGCCACATCGTTGACAAGTCGTTGACACGCCCACGCGGTTTCCTGCTCGAGACCCCCGACAGCGGGGGCGCGCCTAGGGTTCCGCCGGTCATGGACACCGCCCGCGATGTCGTCGTGGGCGTTCTCCTGGCCGGGCCTGGTCCGAGAGGCGCAAGCAGCCGCCGCGTGCGGGCGTCACCGCGCACGCCGGCTGCTCCACGGCGGGAGAAAAGCCCGGGAGTTCCACCGCGATGTCGGTGGCTCCGCGGCCACCGACCTCATCCGAGGAACTCGATGGCCCGCGACCGGGTGCTGCCGTTCTCGGCCTCGCTCGCCACCGTGTCGCCCCGCTTCCGGACGCCGATCAACGCGGCGGTCGTGGTCGGCGTGTTCGCGGTGGCCGTCCTGGTGCTCAACGTCTTCCAGCCGGCGATGTACATCGCGCTGGCCAGCGTCTGCATCATGCTGCTCTACATCGCCTACCTGATGGTCACGGCGCCGATGCTGCTGCGCCGGTTCCAGGGCTTCCCGAAGAAGGACGCGCCCGCCGTGACCACCGCGACCGGTCGACCGCTGTTCACCCTCGGACGCTGGGGTCTGCCGGTGAACATCCTGGCCGTCGTGTGGGGCGTGTTCATGACGGTCAACCTGGGCTGGCCCCGGGAGGCCGTCTACAACCCGGTCGGGACCCCGCACTGGTACCTGCACTACTTCGCGCTGATCGCCCTGGCCGTCGCGCTCGCCCTGGGTGCCCTGGCCTACTGGCGGCAGCGCCACGAGAGCAACGCCGTTCTGGCCGCGCTCGACCTCGACGCCGAGATCGTGGTCGGCGCCGAACCCGCCTGAGCGCCACCACATGGACGTCCGGCGGGCGGCGCGGCCCCGTCACGCCGCCGGTCGGGGGTCCGTCGTGGTCTGATCCGGTCACCCACCGCCACATCCGCGGCACCACACGTCGCACCGAGTGACGCCGAGCGCGCGAAGGAGCACGTCGATGAGCGAGTCCCCCGAGCCGGACGCCGTCAACCGCGAGGGTGCCTGGGCCCAGCGGGCCGAGGGCAGGCTGTCCCACCGGCGCTGGAAGGAGGAGGTCGAGCGCGGGCTGGCCCACGGCCTGCCGGCGGCCGACTCGATCACGGATCGCACCATCCCGACGTTCGCCCGCGGCGAGCTGCCGCACTTCGCCGGCGAGCGCGGCACCTTCCTCAAGTGCCCCTATCTGGAGGACGTCCACGACGTCGGCGACGCCGAGGTGGCGATCTTCGGTGCTCCGCTGGACGCCGGGACGACCTACCGCCCCGGCACCCGCTTCGGCCCCCAGGGCATCCGACGGGCCACCAACCTGTTCGGCACCTACAGCTACGAGCTGGGCGTCGACCTGCGCGAACAGCTCAACATGGTCGACATCGGCGACGTCTTCGCCATCCCCGGCAACCTGGAGAAGTCCTTCGACCAGATCAGCAAGGCGATCGGCCACGTCGCCGCGTCCGGCGCCTTCCCGGTCGTGCTCGGCGGCGACCACTCGATCGGCTACCCGACGGTGCGGGGCCTCGCGCCCTATGTCGACGGCAACATCGGGATCATCCACTTCGACCGGCACGTCGACACCCAGGAGCTCGACCTGGACGAGCGGATGCACACGACGCCCTGGTTCCACGCGACGAACATCCCGAACGCGCCGGCCACGAACCTGGTCCAGATCGGCATCGGCGGCTGGCAGGCGCCCCGGGCCGGGGTGAAGGTCGGCCGGGCCCGGGGCACGACGGTCATGACGGTGGGCGACGTCGAGCGGGTCGGCATCGACAAGATCGCCGAAACGGCACTGGAGCTGGCCTGGCAGGGCGCCAAGGCCGTCTACCTGTCGTTCGACATCGACGTGATCGACTCCGGGTTCGTGCCCGGTACCGGCTGGCCCGAGCCGGGCGGGCTACTGCCCCGGGAGGCGCTCGGCCTGGTCCGGCGGATCGCCGAGGGCGGGCTGTCCGGGATGGAGCTCGTCGAGTGCTCGCCGCCGTACGACTGGGCCGAGCAGACGTCGCTGATCTCGGCCCGGGTCATCCTCGACACGCTGGCAAGCCTAGTCCGGGTGGGCAGACTCGGCCGCAGGCCGTCCACCCGCCGCACCGACGCCTGGGGCCCCTACCCGGACGACACCCCACCGGCGCCAGCTGCGGGCTGACCGCCCGGCGCTCTCGGCCTCACACGCTCGCCGGCTCCGGCCGGCCGGCGCTCAGCCGATGGACCAGTCGTCCTTGCCGCCGTCCTTCGGGAGGACCGTGATGACACCCATCATCGGCGTGCCGAAGTTGCCGTTCGCGTCCTGGATGCCGCCGTCCGGCCCAGGCGCCACCGGCTGGTCGAACTGATCGAGATGTGAATGGAAACGGCAGTAGTAGACGAAGTTCCCGGGGCGCCGGAACGTCAGGGTGAATACTCCCGGTCGGCCGTTGTTCGAGTCCGTTCCAGGTATCAGATGATTGACACCACGATTGTCGGTGGTGGTGAACGAGTTGTCGGTCACCACGGTGTGGTCATCGGTGTCGTTGTTCTTCCAGGTCACCGAGTCGCCGGTCCTGATCGTGAGACCGAACGGCGTGAAACGGTCCTCCTCGGGAATGGTCACGACGACGTTCCGTCGGTGTCCGTCCTCCTTCGGGCCGTCCCAGTTCCAGGCCGGCCAGTCCCAGGACGCCTGGTGCGCCGGGTTCGCGGCAGCGCCGTGCGCAGCGGGCCTGCTCGTCGATCCCGCTGCCAACGCGGCGACGGGCACCGTCGCTGTGCCCACCGCGCAGCCCACCAGGAGTAGTCCGCCCGTGGTGACGCCCAGTCGCGCAAGTCGTGCAGGTCGCATATTATCCACGCCCTTTCACATGTTCGGAGACGTCCACGGGATTCCGCACTGGCGGCATCCCGTGGCTGGCTGGACCCTGACATGCGCGCGACGGGTTCTGGGACACCGACACGATCGAAGGGACGTCTGGCCGCGTGCGTTTCCGACACGGCCAGCATCGTGGGATTCACCGCGGTACAGCGCCGGAACGGGTGACGCGGGATGGGCTGAGCTCCGCTGACGCCGCCGGATGAGGCCGGCCTCGTCGGCGGTGTCCGACCGCGAGATCGCGAACTGGTAGGCCCGGGGACCAGCCGGGCGCCGAGGCCGAGCAGGGCGGCGACGAGAGCGGTGGAGAACACCGTTTCGCTGCGTACCAAGGGCATGATCCGCAGCGCCGTCGCCTGAGGTCCTCTCGGACGCGCGTCCGCGCACCGATCAGCGGTGCGCGGGCGCGCGTCCTGTCCCGTCTCGTCTCGTCTCGTCCCGTTCCGTTCCTTTTATCCAGCGACGGCGTCGCCGGCGAGGGCTTGCGCGACGGTGAGGCTGTCCTCGTAGACGTGGTAGCGGGTGATCGCGCCGTCCTCGACGGTGAGGCGCAGCGCGCAGCCCGCGCGGTACTCCCGGCCGGTCGCCCGCACGGTCTGGCGGATGTCCCCGAACACCACGGCGTCCGCGCCGTCGACCAGCACCGCGGGCGTCAGCCCGCCGCGCTTCTCGGGCACGTGCGCGTCGCGCAGCGCGCGGAAGTGGTCGGCGACGTCGGCCCGGGTGGACCGTGCCCGGATCCAGGGCACCACGGAGTGGCCATCTGCCGGCCAGTCGAGCCGCCAGTCGACGGTGTCCGCGAACAGCTCGGAGATCCGGTCGGGATCCTCGGCCCGGCTGACCGCCTGACCCGCCCCGAGGCCGAGGCGCTGTTCCTCACCGGCCCGCCCACCGCCGCCGCCCAGTTGGGCCTGGCCACCGCGAGCACCGCCGCGCGGCTCAAGCTCGACGCGGCGTTACCCGCCGACCTGCGCGAGCGCGCCCGCCATCTCGCCGACCGCTTCCACCTCGACCCACCACCCTGGTACCTGAGCGACCGACAGGAACAACGTCACCCCTCGAGTGCGGCGGTCGCCGCGTATCTTGACACTTCGGACTCGCTCACGATTCCGTCGGCAAGACCTTCCAGGAAGGGTTGGCCGGCAGAGTCGGGCACAGGACGCATCCGGGTTCGCCGCCTCGTCCGCTTGTGCTCCTGGTCGATCTCCGTCACCATGTCGGCGAACACCACCGCGCACCCGTGTTCGTCATGGCTTCTACTGGTCACGGCGGACATGACGACCGGTGAGTGGGAGGCCAGGATGAGCTGCATGAGCGGGCCGTCCAGATAGTCCTCACTCAGCTGGTCCGTCACCAGTGCGCTCAACTGCTGGATCAGGCTCCGAAGCCGCGCCGGGTGGACACCGTTCTCGGGCTCTTCGAAGCAGATCGCACCCCGAAAGGCCGGATCGTAGAGGGCGGCGAGAAGTGCCAGCACGCGAAGTGTTCCATCGGAGGCGACCGCCGCCGAATAGGAAGAATCACGGTCAGAGGTGAACCAGATCTCCCACTCCCGCATGCGGTTCTGGGAAATCGTGAAATCTGTGACGCCGGGGATGAGGTGTGTCAGGGCCGCGTTCATGTCCGCCAGCGCGCTTCCGGTGCCGTCCGCGAGGGCGGTCTCCCGGTCGATCCTGTGCAACACGTAGGCGAGGTTTCCGCCGTCGGCTTCCAGAAGCTCGGATTCGTGGGCGGAGCTGGGACTGCGAAGCGCTGCCGGATCCAACTGGAGGAACCGCCACGAGGCAGTTCCTCACGCAGCGCGTACAGATGCCTGAACTCGGCGGTGACAATCGTGGACAGCACTGTGCGCTCGGCCGCGAACGCAGGGCGCGGACGCCCCTGCACTCCGTCATTGTGAATCTTGAACACGGGTCGGCCCTGCTCGTCCTCGCCGCCGCTCAGTAGATCGTCCCGCCGCCGGTATCGCAGCTGACGGGCCTGGAAGGCAGGAGTCGCCCAGTAGCGGAGGGGCGAGGACCTCGCCCGATCCCTTCCGCTTCGGATTGGCGAGGCGAACTCGCTGGCCACGTACAGCCGCTCGTTTCCGTCGTCATCGCGTCTCTGCTCAATCGCGACCTCATAGCGAATGCGGGTGTGAGTCAGCCGGACGTCGGAGCCCCATGGATCCTTCAGGGCACTGTCCAGCACGACCTCCACCGCGATCGTTATGCGCTCTGACGAGGTCTCGTCGGACTCTCGTCGAAAGAGATTCACTGGTCCTCCGCGGACTGCCGCGAAGGCGCTGCGAAGGTCGCTTTCAGCCAGCAGTCCGATGAGGCGAATCGCGTCGAAGAGATTGGACTTTCCGGACGCGTTCTGGCCGACGATGACGAGAAACGGGCTCAGATCGAGTGAGAAGTTGTGGAACGTCTTGAAACCGTCGATCTCGATCCGGGTCAGCATGGATCACTCCGCTGGCCCCACGGATGGTGGTCCACGACACCTCACTCCCGATGATCTCTCGCTGGCCAAGATACCCGGCGAGCCCCGCGTGCGATCGAGGACCACGCCCGGGGTCGTGCCCGCCTCGCGGGACACCTGCCTGACGCAGGAGTAAGACGGTCCACGCAGTGGTGGACTCAGGTGGAGGCGAGGAGGAGGTCCTCGCCGGTGGAGGGGCGTAGGCCGTCAGGGCGGCCGGTGAAGTAGCGGTCGGCGAGGGTGCCGCTGGGGACGTGGCGGACGTCCGGGAATCCTGCCGCCCGGGCGAGGGCGAGGATTTCGCCGGGGGCGTAGAGGCTGACGAACGGGGTGCCGGACGCCTGCGCGCCCCTGGACGACGTCTCGAGACCGGCGCGGTCGGCGTCGCCGAGGAGGTCGGCGGGCAGCAGGAACGTCAGGGCGGCCGTCGACCCGGGGGCCAGGCTCGCGAGGCGACGCAGCATGTCCGCGGTGGCGTCCCGGGTGAGGTACATGGTCACGCCGGCGGCGGCGACGACGGCGGGCCGGCCGGCGTCGAAGCCGGCGGCGGACAGGCGGGCGAGCCAGTCGTCGCCCGCCTCGAAGTCGACGGGCACCAGCCGCAGATGGCTGGGCAGGCCGCCTCCCCCGCCGGTGATGTGGCGGTCCAGGTCGAGCAGGCGGTCGCGCTTCCACGCCTGGGTGCCGGGCTGGTCGATCTCGAAGACTGTCAGGCGGTCGGCGAACTCCAGCCTGCGCTGGGCGAACGTGTCGAGCCCCGCGCCGAGGATGACGTACTGGTCGACGCCCTGCTCGACCCGTTCGGCGACCAGATCCTCGAGGAAGCGGGCCCGGGCGACGATGGACGCGCGGAAGCCGCGGGTGAAACGCGGATCCATGTCCGGGCGGGCCCGCCAGTCGCCGCCGGGCGCCGCGAGCCGCAGTCCGACCTCGTCCGCGAGGACGTGCGGCGGCTGATCGACCTCCAGGTGCAGCGCCCGCCACAGGGCCACCCGAACCGCCGTACTGTCCGGCGCTGCGCCGTGAGGTGCCGAGTTGTGCGGTGTTACGTCGTGAGGTGCCTCGGTTTGCTGGTCCGCCATCGTGCCCTGCCTCTCCTCGTCCCGCGTGCTGGTCCGACGTTCGTGGTCCACCGGCTCGCTGTCCCGCAGCCTTGGCGGCGGGCCCGGCGTCAGCCCGCCGCCGGGGCCTGCAGGCTCCAGGGGCGGCCGTCGGGGTCGCGCACGGTCATCTCCTTTGTGCCGTAGTGCGTGTCCTCGAACGGCGTGACGACCTCGACGCCCTCGCCGGGGCTGCACGCCGCCGCGTCGGCAACCCGCAACGCGATCTGGATGTGCGGTGTGCGGTCCGCGGGGATCTCGGCGACGAAGACGGCGGGGCCGTCGCCGTTGCGGAACTGGCCGGAGTTGTGGTCGGTCTCGAACTCCAGGGTGAACCCCAGGCTCTGGAAGAAGCGTGCGGAGCGGCCCCAGTTGTGGGTCTCCACGAAAACGGCGTCGATGCCGTCGGTGGCCATGTCAGGTCTCCGTTCCGGTCGAGGATGAACGCTGCTCGCGGGCGTGGGAGGCGTCGTCGAGGTAGACGCGCAACGCCTCGGCGACCAGCGCCGACAGCGAGGATCCCGTCTCGATCGCGTGGTGCTTGACCTGCTTGATCAGTGAAACCGGCAGATACACGTTGAACTGCTTGACGTCCTCATCGCCCACGGCGCTGATGCTAGCATGCTAGGAACACGGCTGACTAGCTCCGTGCCGCCGAGGCCAGGGCCCTGGGCCGAGCGCGGCTCCTCCCGAGGGGGCCGCGGACTGGGGATTGACCCCAGGCACGCCCATGTGGAGAGGGAAGGCCTTAGGACGAGGCAGTTCGGCCTCCCGACCAGGTCGCACCGTTCGCGTCCCGCATGGCCCGAGCATCGCGGTCCCGATCAGGCGTCACGCTGCCTCGGCTGCCTCCGGGTATGCGGCCCGCGGCCTCAGACTCGGGGCGATCATGACTCTCATCGACTTCCGTCCGTGATCCCGGCGGATCGGGCGTCTCCCGCCGATCCTGAACGGAGACGCGCGGCGAGAGCCGTCCGGCTGAGGTGGTCGGCGGCGCGGGTCGTCTCCGGTAGGCGATACCGCGAACACAGGTCGAGCACCCAGCGGCAGGCGGAGTCGAGGTTGGTCCGGTGCCCGACGGAGAGGTAGACCTCGCGGACGCCGTCGCGGGTCCGCAGGGCGGCGCCGACCGGTTCGTCGTCGAGAAGTATCGGGGTCCGCTCGCCGCGGAGCGGCCCGGGCGCGGTGTGCGTGCCGACGAATGGCGTCTTCGCGACACCGATCGTCGGTAGGTCCAGGGTGACACCGAGGTGGCAGGCAAGGCCGAAGCGGCGCGGGTGGGCGATTCCGTGCCCGTCGCAGACGAGCAGGTCAGGCGGTGCGGTCAGCTGCGGGAGGACGTTGTTCCACGCGTCGAGTAGGGGCGGCATCTCCCGGAAGGACAGCAGGCCCGGAACGTAGGGGAACGCGGCGCGGCCCGTGGCCGTCGCGGAGGCGATCACCGTCCAGTCCGGCGCGGCGAGCACGACGACCGCCCCCGCCACGACATCGGAATCGGTGTCATAAGCGACGTCGAAGCCCGCCACCGTCGCGACCGCCTCCGGCCCGGGAACGTCGGCCCGGACTCGCCGCCGCAGCGCCTCCTGCACCGCCTCGGCATCCTCAACCTGCCTCACCACTGGCCCTGACCCTGCTGGCTCTTCACGCTTCGGTGACCGTGTCGGGTGCGGCTCAGCCGCGTTCGGACCCATCATCTGACCAGCGCTTTCTGTGGACGACTTCGCCGTGGTTGTACTGGGTCTCGCTCTCCAGCTGCCCGTTGGGGAACCATGTGCGCCCGACGCCGTGCCAGCCCCCAGGCGCATTCCAGTACTCCGACTGGAGTGATCCATCGGGGTAGAAGGAACGCTCCAGCCCGTTCGGGCGGCCGTTCTCGTAGGTCTCAATCTTGCACAGCTGGCCGTCCCTGTAACGATCGACGACCTGTCCTGTGAAGAGCTTTCCGTCGTGGGTGACGAACAGGTCGTCCGTGTAGTCGATGTCGTCGATGTGTACCGTGGGGGTAGGGTCGGGCCCCGTCATCGCCTCATCCATTCGTCAACGGGTAGCTTGCCGGGGAGGGAATCCACGCCCGTCTCGCCGCCGAGTATAGCAGTGCAGTTCGGGCAGCAGGGCGCCGACGACTTGCTGTCCGGGCGATAAGGAAAACGATTGTCCACCAGCATCTCGTCCAGTGAGCCGACGTTCACCTGGTACCCCATCGCCTCTCGATCGTGCAGAGCGCGACTCGTGTTCTGCACCTCGGCGTGGGTGCCCGGAGTGCTGAAATGGGGATAGCCGCCACGGGTGCCGTCGGCGTACTGGTAGCCGTCCGGCCTGGCCCGCGCCGTCGCTCTCAATTCGTCAAGGCGGCTCTGGAGAACCGGGTGAAGGTCGTCGGGCACCTCCTTGCCGCGGTTGACGGCCTCGTAGAGGAGGCCGGTGCGTCTGTCAAGAAGGACGGAGGTGACGGGTGCTGCCCTGGATTTCGGAATGGTGCCGTCCTGGCGCGCGTCACGATATCCCTGCACTCTCTCATCCGTCAGAGCCTGGAGATACTCGCGTGCGGGCCTTCCGCCAATCGACTCGAGCAGGCCTCTCTCGTCCCTGCGAAGCTCGGCTTCACGGGTTCTGGGAAGCGGCCTCACATCGCTGAGTGGTGACTCAGGCCAGGGAGAGCCGTCGGGCTTCCTGGATGGAGCCTCCTGTCGGCCGCCGTCTGGCTGCTCCGGGCTGGCAGGGTGGTCCGGCCTCTCAGTGGCGCGCGGGCTGGGCGCTTCGGAGCGGGGTGTGCTCAGGCGGGCGAGTTTGGCCTCGAGGGGCGATTCGGGGGCGTCCCAGGCGGGTGTCGGGGTGCGGTCGGGGGGCGTCGCGGCCTCGTCGTCGATGGCAGGGCGATGCCGGTCGAGGGCGTCGAGCTTGGACTGGAGGCGGTCCCATGCCTCCCCGCGCGGGGCGGAAGCAGGCTGCGGCGTAGGTCGCTCGACCCCTGCGGAGGGATCGGAGTCTCCGAGAGCGCGCCGGTCGAGGGCAGCCATCTTCGCCTCGACGGACGATGCCTCCGGTCGGGTTGGGCCCGCTGCCGGGGGCTCCGGCAGGTCGGGGCCGCTGCCGGGAAGATCTCGAACCATCGGCACTCACCGTACCGATATGGCCACTCTCGCGCACCCAGATCCGCATAGATCGTGCATATTGCCTGATCGGCGGGCGGCAGGGAGGGCGGTGAGCCCGTTCGCGGTCGGCGACGGGTCACGCGCAAGGCGGTGCGGGGCAGCGGGAGCGGGGGGAGCGG
>NZ_FZMO01000025.1 GCF_900197875.1 Frankia canadensis
GCCCACCCGCGCCCTTCGGCGCGCAGCCCGGGGCCGGCTTGCAGGCGCCCGCCGGCCCGCCCCCCGCCGCCGGGCGGGGCGGCGGGCACGACGGCCGGCGGTGGGTCGTCCCTGACGGCCGCGCGAGCGAGCACCGCGGTCCCCAGCGGGGCCACCCGGACGATCCCGCCGGCTCGGTACATCGGGTAGGCGGCCACGTGGTAGGCCCAACCGTCGGCGGGGGCGGCGAGATGCCAGCCGCCCTTGATCTCGAGGCTGGTGTTGGTCACCTTCGCACTGGCGGCGAGCGGGTCGTCGGGGCCGGTGGGGGACCGGTCCCGGCGCCACAGCACCCTGGCCTCGGTCACCCCGGGCGGCAGCTGGAACGACAGCACGATCGACTCGCCGCGGTCGTCGGCGCGCAGGTCCCGAACGGGCTCGATGACCACGTGGCGCACCGCGCGGCCGACGACGGCCGTGTCGCCGTGCACCGTCACCGGCGTGTAGATCACCTCGCCGACCGGGGCGGACTCGATCGCCTGCCCCGTCCGGCTGGTGGCCACCAACCGGACGGGCCCGGTGATGGCACCGAGCGCCACGTCGTCGCCCTCCACCCCGAGGCCGCCGAGGGGCAGCGGTCCGCTGCCGGGCAGCACGGGTGGCGTGGTGGCGGCGGTACCGGGCAGCGGCAGCGGCCCAGAGGCGGGGCCCGCTACGGCCCCGGCGGGCGGGACGGAGGTGGCGTAGATCCGCACCTCCCAACCGGGTGGCGGCGTCCAGCGCAGGCTGGTGCGGCCACCGGCGGTGACGGCGGCGAGGTCGCGCACCGGGCGGGGGCGGGCGGTCACCTCGATCTCGGCCTCGGCGCCCGGCGTGCGTGCCGGCCGGCCGTCCGCGTCGTGGTACTCGACGAACACGCGGTAGCGATAGGTCTCCCCGACGACGACGTCGGGATCGTGGAAGACACCCCCGCTGACCCGGGCGCGGCGCGGCGCGTGCCGCCCGGGATGCGCCGGCGCGGGCGGAGCCGACGGCGTGCCCGCCGGCGGCGAACCCGGCCCGGCCGCGACCGCCGCCGGGACCGCGGGAGCCCCGGACGCGGCGGTCCCGGCGCAGGCCTGCCCGGTGGGAACCGCCCCGGGCGCCGGTACCCCCGGCGAGGCAGGCCCGGGCACGGGCACCCCGGACGGGGAGGCGAGGGCGGGGGAGGCCGCGGACGGGGTGACCATCCCCGGGGTCCCCGCCGCCGGGGTCGAGGGGCCGCCGGCGGGCGAGGGGCCGCCGGCGGGCGAGAGCGAGGGCGGTGGCGGGGCGGCGAGCGACGGCACGATGAGGGTGCGCTCGACCGTCACCACCGACAGCGTGCCGTCGAGGCGCCAGTCCAGCCGCACCCCGGCGGCCGTGCGCTCCGCGCGCAGCTCGGCGAGATCGCGGATGCACACCACCGGCGCGGTCACCACCGGCTCGGAGCGGCGGTCCCCGCAGATGGCGGTGACCTCGTGCCGCACCGGCGTCCAGGCGGGCGCGCCGGCGTCGTACAGCTCGGTGGACCGGGTGGTGCCGAGGCTGCGCCGGCCGAGCGTCCCGCCGCCGTTCTCGACCAGGACGATGCGCTCCACCCGGTAGGACACCGGGCCGCAGACCGACGGCGAGGGCCGCCAGCGCAGCTGCACGGAGCCGTCGCTGCCGGCGGCGGCGGTCAGTTCGCTCGGCGGCGGCAGCGGCAGCGCGGCGAGCGCCGCCAGTGCCTCCCGGTTGTCGGCGGCGCTGGCGAGCACCGCGGCGAGCGCCGCCTCCTGGGCGTCCCCGGGCAGCGCCCGGGCGGCCTCCACCCGGCGGCGGATCAGCGCCTGGGCGGCGATGAGCTCGGCCAGCACCTCGGCGGGGCCGCGGCCGTCCGGACCGGGCACGTCGGCGGCCTGGGCGGCCAGCCAGCGGGCGTCGTCGAGCGCGGCGTCGGCGCGGTTGGCCGCGCGGGCCTCGCCCAGCGCCCGCCAGCCGGCGTCGGCCGCGCCGAGGGCCGCCGACACCCGGGCGCCGAGTTCCTCGGCGGTGCCGGCGACGGGGCCGCCGACCGCGGCCAGCACCGGACCGGCGGCGCCGAGCAGCTCCCCGGCCTGGCGGGGATGCCCGCCCTCCAGCGCGCGGCGCACCGCGATGAGCGCCTCGGCGGCCTCGCGTGCCTGGCGCAGGCTGTGCCCGCAGTGCCGGCAGACGACGGCGGCGGCCTCGGTCATCGAGCCGCAGGACGGGCAGGTGGTGTAGAGGTCGGTGTCGCAGTAGCGGCAGTGCCGGGCGGCGCCGGCGACCTCGGGCCGCCCGCAGCCCGGGCAGACGACGTAGTCGACGACCCCGCCGACGTTCACCGCGGCGCCGAGTTCCCGGGCCACCCCGAGGATCACCGACTTGGCCTGGGCCGCGGTCAGCCCGCGACCGGTGGCCAGCGCCGCGCGCACCAGCCCCTCGAAGGCGACGGCGGTGAGCTCCCCGTCGAGCACGACGTGCTCCTCGACGGCGGGGCGCAGCTCGTCGGCCGCGTCGGCCATCAGGCCGACGGTGTAGGCGGCGGGGTCGCTCTCGATGAGCCGGGCGGAAACCATGGCGAGCAGGTCCGCGGTGACCGTCTTCTCGCGGTCGTGGGGGCGGCGGTTGTTCGCCGCCGCCACGGCCGCGTAGGCGGCATGCAGCCGCTGCGGCGAGGCGTCCGGGGTGAGGCCGAGGAAGGCCCACAGCGAGGCGCAGGCGACGCGGTCCCCGCCGCGCAGCGCGGACAGCTCACCGAGGCGCTCGGCGATCTGGCGGCGGACCTCGGTGGGCAGCGGCTCGACCCCGCCGCCGACGCCGTCGACGATGATCTGCTCGCGGCTGAGCCGGGCGTCGAACTCCTCGACGGTGACGCCGGCGGCGACGGCGAGGCGGCGCAACCCCTCCACCCGGGAGGCGGGGATGCCGCCGAAGCGCTCGCGGACGGTGGCGAGGTAGCCGTCGACCTTGGCGAGGCGCTCGGCGTCCCCGCTGCGGCGGGCGGCGAGCACCTGAGCGCGGACCCGCTCGCGGGAGTCCTCCTCGCGCAGCGGCTCCTCCCACTCGGCGCGCCGGCGCACCAGCTCGGTGGCGAGCGTCGCGTACTTGGCCGAGTTGCGCTCCCGCTGCAGGAAGGCGAGGACCCGGACCAGGTGCGCGCCGACCTCGGAGTCGGTGTGGCCCACCGTCGGATCGAGCCCGGCGATCAGAAAAGGATCGGTGGTGTCCACCGAGGAGCTCGCGCGCAGCGGCGCCAGCACCCGCTGGCGGTACCCGCTGCCATCGAACGCCGCGCTCAACGCTCCACCTTCGTCCCACCTGCTAACCGGACCGGCCGGTCTGCCCGCCCGGTCCTTGGCTGCCGACGCGGGCGGCGGGACGGCAGGTCAACCGCCCCACACCCGCAGGCCCACACCTGAGAGTACGAAGCGACGTCCCGCCACGGGCGCGGACGCCGCGGTCGCCCGGTCCGGCCGTTGCGGGCGGCGGTACCGGCATCGCCGTTCCCGCCGTTCCCGGTCATGACCGAGCATCCGGGCTGAACCTTATCGACTTCGCACCCGGCGCCCGTAAGCGCCCGTGGCGGTGAATAATTGCCGACTGATAACTGTTAATACTGTGCGAATTCCGGAATCCGCAATAAAAGCGCAGGTCCCGGGGACGTCCAGGTCAGTCCCGCTGCTTCAGCAGGCTCACCTTGGCCGATTCGGCGGCCCGCATCTGTTCGGACCCGACCCCCGCATGCACCTGAAGGACCAGCGGAGTGGCGGCACCCTCGTGTGCGGCGGTTACCCGGATGGTCTGGTCCGCGGCCATCGAGAAGGTGACCTCGACGGGCGTGCCGCGCTGGTGGCCCGGCGGAATTCCGGTGATGGCGCCGGCGACGATGACCTTGTTGTCGTCGATGGCGGTGGATTCCGTCGTGGTGCCCTGCTCGAAGAGCCTGATGTCCACCTCGGCCTGGTCGTCGGTGACCGTGTAGAAGGTGCGGGTCACCGAGATCGGCAGGGCGTCGTTCTGGTGCGCGAGAAAGGCCGCGACCGGCACTCCACGGTCCTCGGCGAAGATGCCGAACCCTCGGGATGTGACGTTCGTCACCTTGGTGCGGACGAGATCGACGACGGACGCGGTCGCGAGCCCGGCCTCGCCGGCGCTGGCCGCCGCCGCCTTCTCCACGTCCGCGGCGTCCGCGGCCGCGAGCTCCTGGTCGGGCCGCAGCGCGCCACTGGCCACCAGGTCGGAGTGCACCGCCCGCTCGAGCGCCTTCTTCTGCCCGTAGACGGCCGCGCCCTTGGCCACCGCGAGGTCCGGGTCGACCAGGCGGGAGGTGAGCCCGAACGACTCCTCCAGCCGGCGGGCGACCACCGGCGTCTTGCTCATTCCGCCGACCAGCAGGCACAGGTCGATCTTCTCGACGCCCTTCTCCCGGGCCCGCTCCAGCACCGAGCCGGTGAGTTCCAGCGTGCGCCGCAGCAGCGGCCCGGTGATCTCCTCGAACGTCGCCCGGGTGACCGGCACGCTGACCCGGTGCCCCTTGTGCACGACCAGGACGTCGACGCTGTCGCGCCCCGACAGGGCGAGCTTGGCGTCCTCCGCCGCGGTGAGCAGCTCCTGCTCGTCGTAGACGTCGTCGAGCGGGTCGCCGGCGTCCGGCTCCGCCTCGGTGAACTTCTGCGCCAGGTAGCGGACCAGCTCGTTGTCCCAGTCCGCGCCGCCGAGCTCGTGGTCGCCGTCGGTGGCGACCACGGTGATCGCGCCCTCGCTGAGCTTGATGACCGTCGTGTCGAACGTGCCGCCGCCGAGGTCGTAGACCAGCACGGTCGACTCCTCGGCGCCGTCCTGGCCGAAGCCGTAGGCGAAAGCGGCGGCCGTCGGCTCGTTGATGATGTCGACGACCTCGAGGCCGGCGAGCTCCCCGGCGAGCTTGGTCGCCTTGCGCTCCTCGTCGCCGAAGTACGCCGGGACGGTGATGACCACGTCGGTCACCGGGATCCCGGTCGCCCGCTCCGCGTCGGCGGCCAGCGCCTTGAGCACGAGGCTCGACACCGCCGCGGCGCTGTACTCGACGTCGTGCGCGACGAAGCGCCAGTCGGAGGTGCCCATGTGCCGCTTGACGAGCCGGGCGACGTCGTCGGGGCGGATCCGCGCCTGCCGCTTGGCCTGGGTCCCCACCACGAACGACGTCGTGGCGCCCTCGGCACCCCCGTCGAACAGGACCACCGACGGCGTCGTCGGCTGGGACTCGATGTTGCGGATCACGTCCGGCCGGCCGTACTCGTCGACCTGGGCGATACAGGAGTAGGTCGTGCCCAGGTCTATCCCGAACACCTTGGTACCCGCCACCGTAAGAACTCTCCCCTTCGCAAAGTGTCGTAGCGTTCGCCGCCACCCACCCGCTCAGCGGGCGCGGTAGACCTCGGTCTCCGCGGGCCGCACGACGGTCGTCTCCCCACGGACGAAGCCGGGGCGCACGGTGCGGGCGATCGTCCCGTCGCGGCTCGGATCGTCGGTGGGCACGCGACGCACCCCCAGGTGCCGCGCCGGGTCGAAGGTCCCGCCCGGGACCGCTGTGTACGGCCGGACGTCGACGGCGAAGTCGAGGACCTGCAGCAGCTGTTTGCGCAGGATGCCGGCGACGCTCTGTGGATCGTCAGCCCCCAGGCTACCCATCTGGTCGTGCAGTCTGATCAGCCCCCGTAGCAGCGGGGCCATCGCCTCGGTCAGCTCACCGGCGCGCAATCGGCTGTTCTCGGCGTGCAACCGGTCGACCAGCTCGGCGTCGTGATGGCGCAGCCGGATGAGCTCGTCGAGCCGACCCGCCAGCCGCTCCAGCGCCACCGCCTGGACCGCGCCGAGCGGACCGGCGATCCCGTCCTCGGCCGCGGAGAGCCCGAGCACCTCGTCGCCGTCGCCCTCGGGCCCGGCCGCCTGGCCGGGCTGGGGCGCGGCGTCCGCGGCCGGATCGTCGACGGCCGCCACCGCGGCGGGCGCCGGCTCCTCGCCGGCCAGGTCGTCGGCCGTCACGGGCCCGAGCCCGCCCGGACCGCCGGCACGAGCGGCCGGGAACGCCCGGTCCTGCTCGGTCGCGTCCGCCGTGAGCTCGTCGCCCGCGGCGAATCCGTCCTCCGCCGGCGCATAACCGCTCTCCGGCGCGAACCCACCATCAGCGCCGAAACCACCATCCGGGCCGTAGCCGCCCTCCGGCGCATAACCGCCGTCCGGCGGGTACGCGTCGTCCGGCGGATGCCCGCCGCCCGCGACGAACCGGTCGTCCGGTGCGCCGGGATAGCCGTCGCCGGCACGGGACGGCTCGCCGTAGGACCGGTCCGGCCGCGGCGGGCCTGGGTAGGCCGTGTCGGCGTAGGGCGCATCGGCGTACGGCGTATCGGCGTAGGCCTCCGGCGCGCGCCCGGCGTCCGGTTGCGCGCTCTCGGCATGCCCGGCCTCGGCGGGCTCGGGCTCGGCGTAGCCGGACCCGGCGTATCGGCCCTGGCCGTACTGGGCCTGCGGATAGGCCGGCTCGCCGTACGCCGGCTCCGCGTAACGTGGCTCGGCGTAGCCGGTGCCGTACGTACCGCCGCCATACCCCGCGCTCCCCCGCGCCGGGTCCGCCGCCGGCTGGCGCGTCTGGTCGTCGAGCTCCTCGGGATCGTCCCGCCGCCCGGCGCCCGGCAGTGCGAAGGGCCGCGACGGCCCGCCGCGGGCGAGCGGCCCGCTCTGGTCCGCGTCCGCCCGGTACCGGGGGTCGCCCTCCGCGTTCGCCGTCATGGTGCCGTCCACATCCTCGCGATACCCCGCCGGGACGGATCCATCGTCACGGCCGTAGGCCTCCTCTGTGTACCCGCCGTCCCCGTAGCCCGCGACGGCGGGTACGGCCGGCTGGTCCTGCGCGCCCCAGCCCGGCCGGGCCCCGCCCCCCGTCGAGCCCGCGGGTGTGGACCACGACGTCGCCGTCCAGCCGCCCTGCCCGGCGCCCGGACCGAGCGACGGCAGCCGGCGGGCGTCGACCGCCCGGTCCGCGGCGCGCTCACGCGGCACCGGATCCTCGCCGTCGCCACGGTCCGCGCCCTCGTGCGGGGCGGCGCGCCGGGCGGGATCGACGTGGACGCCCCCGGACGGCGGGTAGCCGTCCGCGAGCCCGCCGTCCTCGGCCGCGCCGCGACCGTCGCCGACGGCGGGCTGGGCCTGCTCGGCCAGGCCGCCGGGCGGCACGCCGAAGCCGCGCACCCCCACCGGCACCGGGTCGTCCCAGTCCGGGTCGGCCGGCCGGCGCTCACCCGGGCGGCCGGTGGCGCCGGCGTGGCCGGGCGGATACGGATCCGCGGCGCGGGGGCGGGACGCGCCGTCGTATCCGGGCGCGGGGGCGTCATCGCCCGCCCGTGCGGGACCGCGCCAGGCGGGGAAGCCGCCGGTACTCGTGCCGTCGCGGCGGGCGGCGGCGCGCTCGGCGCCGCCGCGGCCCGGCGATGCCCGTTCCAGGGCGGCCCGTTCCAGGGCCGCGCGTTCGAGGGCTCCCCCGGCACGCGGGTCGGGGTCCACCGGCCCCAGCGGGTCGGCGCCGGCGTCACCCGGCGGCCCCGACCGCGCCGGACCCGCGGGAAACCAGCTGGTCCGCTCGTTGCGAGGCGCGGGGTCGCGGCGTGGCTGGAACATCGGATATCGATCCTCCTCGCCGCCGGGCGGCGGGACCGGGGGGGTCATCGCGAGGTACCGGCGTGTCTCACTTACGGCCGGCGGTCCAGTCCAGCCCCCATCCGTATGCCTTGTCCAGGTCCCGGTGGCCGCCGACGTAGCGCACCTCCCGGCTCACCGTGAAGTCGTTGCCGGTGTTCGTCAGCAGCGCGATCGCGCACATCCGCGCGCCGCCGGCCCGCTCGTCGAGGCGCACCTCGATCGGCGCGCCGGCCGCCGGGGTGAGGGTGACGACCGCGTCGGCCTGGTCGAACGACGCGACGCCCTCGTAGATGAAGGCGAACACGAGCAGCCGGCGGATCTGACCGATCTGGGCGAGGTTGACGTAGAGGTTCTCGCCGCCGGTGCTCGCGCCGGTGCGGTCGTCCGCGTCGAGGACGGCGTAGGGCGGGTTGTCGAACGAGCCGAACGCGTTGCCCAGCGCCTGCACCACCCCGGAGCGCCCGTTGGACAGCTCGAACAGGGCGGCGAGGTCGAGGTCGATGCCGCCGGAGGCCGCTCCGAGCACCCGCTTGAGGAAGCCGCCCTTCTGCTGCTGCCCCCCGCCGCCCGGGTTCTGGTTCCAGTTCAGGTTGACGTGCAGCCGGCCGCCGCCGCCCTGCTTGCTCAGCGACACGCTGGGCGCGGACTTGGTCAGCGTCACCTTGCTCAGGGAAACCGGCCCGCCGGGGCCCGCGGGCGCGGGGCCCTGGCCTGCCGGCGGCGTCGCCGGACGCTTCGTGTAGTCGATGCCCATGGTCCGCTCCCTCGCGGTTGCCGGGCCGCTTCTGCGGTCGCCGGATGTCTGGTCTGCGCTCAAGTGGGTGGATCAGTGATGGATGCGACCGCGCGGCGGCGCACCCGGCCGATCGACGCCCCCGTCGGCTGTGTCCGGATCCTGGCCCCCCGACAATGTCACATCCGTACTGGATCACTCCACCGCGGATGGATCACTCCAGACCAGGGCACTGCGGCCGCCGGTGGGCGGCCGCCGCGTCGTCACAGCGGGGCGCCGACCGCCTCGCGGGGCTGGCCGCGGCCGTCCTCGTCGCCGTCCGCGTCCGGCCCGTCCGGCTCGTCCGCCTGCCGCCGGCGGTGCCGGATGGACGACAGCAGCGACAGCCCGATGAAGGCCACACCGACGAGGCCGGTGACGACCTCCGGTACCTCCGTCTCGATCGAGATGGCCAGGATGATGGCCAGGGCTCCGATCGCGTAGTGGGCGCCGTGCTCCAGGTAGATGTACTCGGACAGGGTGCCCCGCCGGACGAGGTAGACGGTCAGCGACCGGATGTACATCGCGCCGATGCCGAGTCCCGCGGCGATGACGAAGATGTTCTGGGAGATCGCGAACGCCCCGACGACGCCGTCGAACGAGAACGACGCGTCGATGACCTCCAGGTAGAGGAACAGGAACGCCGCCGCCTTCCCGGTGGCGAGCACCAGCTTCGGCGGGCCCGAGCGGCCGGCCGGGGCGGCGGCGGTGCCGGCGCGCTCCACGGCTTCGGAGCTCCCGCCGACCTCGTCCTCGTCGTCGTCCTCGGCGCCGACGCCGCGGGACTCGAAGAACTCCCCGAGGCCGCGCACCGCCAGATAGGTCGCCAGGCCCGCGACGCCAGCGGTGAGCACCTGCTGGGTGTGGTCGCCGGAGAACGCCTCGCCCACGACGAGCAGCGCGATCAGGGCGACCACGATCGGGATGACCTCGAGCTGGCCGGCACGGCGCAGCGGCTCCTCCAGCCTCCGGATCCACTGCACCTCCCGCTCGGTGTCGAACAGGAAGTCCAGGAACAGCATGAACAGGAAGATCCCGCCGAAGGCCGCGATCGCGGGATGCGCGTCGTGCAGCTTCTCCCCGTAGGTGGCGCTGTCGTTGAGCGCCAGGTCGAAGACCTCGATCGGGCCGAGGTGCGCGGTCAGCGCGACGATCACGATCGGGAAGACCAGCCGCATACCGAACACGGCGATGAGCACGCCGAGCGTCAGGAAGAGCTTCTGCCAGAACGCGCTCATCCGGCGCAGGATCGTCGCGTTGATGACCGCGTTGTCGAAGGAGAGGCTGATCTCAAGGACCGCCAGGATGGCCACCAGGGCCGCGTCCCGGGGACCGCCGAGCACTCCCGCCGCGGCCACCCCCAGCGCGGTGATCGCCAGCGACCACCCGAAGATCCGCAACGCGTGCACGCCCATCAACACCTTCCCGGACCGATCACGAGACCCCGACCGTGCCGCGAGGGCGGATCCGCGGTCCGTCGGACCCCGCCTCATCGCCTGTAGCAGCCGGAGACCGCGTCGGTCCCGGAGCCGAGTGGCCCCGGGCGGCGGTCGACGGCATCGTAGCTGCTCATCCGGTATGAGCGACCTGACAATTGGGTTACACCGGATGGGCCCGCGCCTGTCCGCGCACCGCGCCCCACACCCTGCGAACGGGCGCCGGGGGCGCTGGATCGCCGGCGGTCGTCCCTACCGCGGCGCGAGGGCGCACCCGGGATCGCCCTCGCGCTCCCGGGCCCGCCGCGGCGAGCGGCGCGGATCGACCCCGGTCACAGGACCGGGACCGATCCGGGCGGGGCCGGGCGTCCCAGCCCGGCTCTCCCCAATCGTCGCCCGCCCCGGCGTCAGACGTTGACGCCGAAGTCCCGCGCGATCCCGGCGAGGCCGGAGGCGTAGCCCTGGCCGACGGCGCGGAACTTCCAGTCCGCGCCGTGCCGGTACACCTCACCGAAGACCATCGCGGTCTCGGTGGAGGCATCCTCGGTGAGGTCGTAGCGGGCGATCTCGGTGCCGCCGGTGCCGTTGACGACGCGGATGAAGGCGTTGCGGACCTGGCCGAAGTTCTGCTGGCGCGAGTCCGCGTCGTAGATGGAGACCGGGAAGACGATCTTGTCGACGTCCGTCGGCAGCGACGTGAGGTTCACCGTGATGGCCTCGTCGTCGCCCTCGCCCTCACCGGTGAGGTTGTCGCCCTGGTGCTGGATGGCGCCGTCCGGGCTCTTCAGGTTGTTGAAGAAGACGAAGTGCCCGTCCGAGACGACCTTGCCGTCCCCCCGGCACGCGATGGCGCTGGCGTCGAGGTCGAAGTCGGCGCCGGTCGTGCTGCGCACGTCCCAGCCGAGGCCGACCAGGATGCTGGTCAGGCCGGGCGCCTCCTTGGACAGCGACACGTTGCCGCCCTTGCTGAGGCTTACTCCCACGATGTCCTCCTGCTGTGCGTTCCGCTGTGGTTTTGCTGTCCGGCCGGCGCCGGGCGGTGTAGCCCGGCGCAGCGCCCGATGATCGCCGGGCGCCGCCGGACAGTGTCACCGGGCGCTGCGGCCCGAGTGCTGTGCCCCGGGGCCGCGGCCCCGAGCGCTGTGACGCTGTGTGTTGTAGACGCTGTGTAGTAATGGTGGTGTGCGTGGCCGGACCTGCGGCGTGCCGGCGGCGGGACCGCCGTCCGACGCGCGGGGCGGCCACGCTCCGGGCACAGCGCCGGCCTCGGGTGGTCCCCGGCGGCCGGGCGCCGGCAGCCTGCTGCCGGACGCGATCGCCACGGTGAGTGTCCACCCGCGGGCCACGCAGCGGAGTACGTGTGCACTGCGGGACGAACGAGTCGCGCCCGAGGTTCCCGCCGCCTCGCTCTCCGCTCCGCTCGCGCGCGCCCGCCGACGGGACGGGTATACCGGTCCGGGCGGCCACCCCGCCGTCTCCAACCCGACAGATGTCGGCACGAGTCCGCCGAAGCCGCACGGCCCGACGCCGGCCGGCCCGCGCGCCGACCGCGCCGACCGCGCCGAGGCCTGTGTCACATGGCCGAAACGTGCCCGGTACACGCGCTCGGCGGACACAAGTGTGACACCCACCACGAACACAACGGCAGCCGTCCGCCGGATCGGCGGCGAAGCGCGCGATCTGTCACCGGCCTGTCAGCGAACGTGCACGCCGGAGCGCACAACGGACGAGGTTCGGACGTTCGTGGGCTCCGCAACTGGGGAACATCGGCTTCAGCGCGAACCATCCGGGCGGGGCAGACAGACCCACCCCAACACCAACAATCACCCACGTGATGGTCGCGGGCAGTTCACGCAGAGGTGTCGCTATTCGCCACGTGCAGGGCGGACCATTGAGGTGTGGTTCGTCTGGATAAGGTCGCCATGATGATCGGACGTTCAGTAGGCCGGGTTGTCATCTCCGACGTGACCCCGGTCGTGTCGTGTGGCCAGTGGCCCACGCGCGCGGTCGTGGGCGAAAACTTCACCGTGTCCGCGACCGTCTTCCGGGAGGGTCACGATCTCATCGGCGCGAACGCCGTGCTGTCCGGGCCGGACGGCCGGGGCACGCCGTTCGTCCGGATGAGGTCGGCGGGACCGGGCACCGACCGCTACGAGGCGGAGATCACTGCGGGCGACACCGGCCTGTGGGGGTTCCGCGTCGAGGCATGGGCGGATCCGGTCGCCACCTGGCAGCACGGCATCGAGCTGAAGGTCGGCGCGGGCCAGACCGTCGACGAGCTCGCGGTCGACTTCGAGGACGGCGCGCGGCTGCTGCTGCGGGCGCTGCCGGGCGTGCCCGAGGGCCGCCGTGCGGAGATCGCCCGGGCCGTCGCCACGCTGCGCGACGACGGTATCGAGGATCCCGCCGCCCGCATCGTCGCCGCGCTCGACCCGCGCCTGACCAGTCTGCTCGCCGCGTTCCCACTGCGCGACCTGATCACCCGCTCGCCGCTCTACCGGATGTGGGTCGACCGGCCGCGGGCGCTGTTCGGCAGCTGGTACGAGATGTTCCCCCGCTCGGAGGGGGCCACGCTCGACCCACCCCGCTCGGGCACGTTCCTGACCGCGGCCGAGCGACTGCCCGCCATCGCCGACATGGGCTTCGACGTGGTCTACCTGCCGCCGATCCACCCGGTCGGCGAGATCAACCGCAAGGGCCCGAACAACACCCTCACCCCCGGTCCCGACGACCCCGGATCGCCGTGGGCGATCGGCAGCGAGCACGGCGGCCACGACGCGGTGCATCCGGACCTCGGCACGATCGACGACTTCGACCTGTTCGTCGCCCGCGCCCGTTCCCTGGGCATGGAGGTCGCGCTCGACCTCGCCCTGCAGTGCGCGCCGGACCACCCGTGGGCAAAGCGCCACCCGGAGTGGTTCGTCGTGCGCAGCGACGGCTCGATCGCCTACGCCGAGAACCCGCCGAAGAAGTACCAGGACATCTACCCGCTGAACTTCGACGCCGACCCGACCGGGCTCTACCAGGAGATCCTGCGCGTCGTCCGGCACTGGACCGCGCACGGTGTGCGCATCTTCCGCGTCGACAATCCGCACACGAAGCCGGTGGAGTTCTGGGAGTGGCTCATCGGCCAGGTGAAGGCGACCGAGCCGGACGTGCTTTTCCTCGCCGAGGCATTCACCCGGCCGGCGATGATGCACACGCTGGCCAGGGTCGGCTTCACCCAGTCATACACCTACTTCACGTGGCGCAATACGAAGTGGGAACTGGAGGAGTACGCCGGTGAACTGGTGGCCGCCGGCCACTACATGCGGCCCAACTTCTTCGTGAACACCCCGGACATCCTGCCGGGCTACCTGGTGGACGGCGGTGAGCCCGCCTTCCGTATCCGCGCGTTGCTCGCGGCGACGCTCTCGCCGACCTGGGGCGTCTACGCCGGGTACGAGCTGTACGAGCGCACCCCGGTGCGCCCGGGCAGCGAGGAGTACCTCGACTCGGAGAAGTACCAGTACCGGCCGCGGGACTGGGCCGGCGCCGAGCGGGCGGGCCGTTCCCTCGCGCCCTACCTGACCCGGCTCAACCAGATCCGCCGGGCCCACCCGGCGCTGCAGTGGCTGCGCAACCTGCACCTGCACCACGCCGACAGCGATCAGATCATGGTCTACTCCAAGCGGCTGGCGCCGGCGGACGTCGCGGGTGCCGGGAAGGCCCCGGGCGGGGCGGCGACGGCGCCGGTGGCCACCGCCGGTGGCGCGCGGGTCGGCGACGCGGTGCTCGTCATCGTCAACCTCGACCCGCACCAGGCCCACGAGACCACCGTCCGCCTCGACCTGCCCGCGCTCGGCCTGGACTGGTCCGACGCGCTGGAGGTCACCGACGAGATCACCGGCGCCACCTATCGCTGGGGTCAGGACAACTACGTCCGGCTCGACCCGGCAGTGGAGCCCGCACATGTCTTCACCGTGCGGGCGGTCTCGTGATGGAAGAGCCGCAACCACTGAGCGAACCCATCGGCGCCGACACACCCCGCCCGGGCCCCGCGGGCCCGGTCGGCGAGTCGGCGCGAGACCCGCACTGGTACAAGCGGGCCGTCTTCTACGAGGTGCTGATCCGGGGCTTCGCCGACTCCAACGGCGACGGCACCGGCGACATCCGCGGCCTGATCTCCAAGCTCGACTACCTGGAATGGCTCGGTGTCGACTGCCTCTGGCTGCTGCCGATCTACGCCTCCCCGCTGCGTGACGGCGGCTACGACATCAGCGACTACTTCCAGATCCTGCCGGAGTTCGGTGATCTGGGCGATTTCGTCAGCCTGGTCGACGAGGCGCACCGGCGCGGCATCCGGATCATCGCCGACCTGGTGATGAACCACACCTCGGACGAGCATCCCTGGTTCCAGGCGTCCCGCTCGGACCCGGCCGGGCCGTTCGGCGACTTCTACGTCTGGTCGGACACGGACGAGCGCTATCCCGACGCCCGGATCATCTTCGTCGACACGGAGAAGTCGAACTGGTCCTGGGACCCGGTGCGCGGCCAGTACTACTGGCACCGGTTCTTCTCCCACCAGCCCGACCTCAACTATGACAATCCCGACGTCCAGGAGGCGATGCTCGAGGTCCTGCGCTTCTGGCTGGACCTCGGGATCGACGGATTCCGCCTCGACGCGGTGCCCTACCTCTACGTCCGCGACAACACCAACGGCGAGAACCTGCCGGAGACGCACGACTACCTCAGGCGGGTCCGCAAGGAGGTCGACGCCAAGTACGCCGACCGGGTGCTGCTCGCCGAGGCCAACCAGTGGCCGTCCGATGTCGTCGAGTACTTCGGCAACGACGACGAGTGCCACATGGCGTTCCATTTCCCGCTGATGCCGCGCATCTTCATGGCGGTGCGGCGGGAGTCGCGCTACCCCATCTCGGAGATCCTGTCCCAGACCCCGCAGATCCCGCCGAACTGCCAGTGGGGCATCTTCCTGCGCAACCACGACGAGCTCACCCTGGAGATGGTGACCGACGAGGAGCGCGACTACATGTGGGCGGAGTACGCCAAGGACCCCCGCATGAAGGCGAACATCGGCATCCGCCGCCGCCTCGCGCCGCTGCTGGACAACAGCCGCGACCAGATGGAGCTGTTCACCGCGCTGCTGCTGTCGCTGCCGGGCTCGCCGGTGCTGTACTACGGCGACGAGATCGGCATGGGCGACAACATCTACCTCGGCGACCGGGACGGCGTGCGCACGCCGATGCAGTGGTCGCCCGACCGCAACGCGGGTTTCTCCACCGCCGACCCGGCCCGGCTCTACCTGCCACTGATCATGGATCCGGTGTACGGCTACCAGGCACTGAACGTCGAGGCCGGGCAGCGGATGCAGACGTCGTTCCTGGCCTGGACGAAGCGGATGATCGAGGTCCGCAAGCGCCACCCCGTCTTCGGTCTGGGCAGCTATGAGGAGCTCGGCGCCTCCAATCCGTCGGTCTTCGCCTTCGTGCGGGAATTCGGCGACGACCGGGTGCTGTGCGTCGCGAACCTGTCCCGCTTCGCCCAGCCGGTGGAGCTTGATCTGCGGCGTTTCGAGGGAATGGTGCCGGTGGAGCTGCTCGGCCGGGTGCACTTCCCGCCGATCGGCGAGCTGCCCTACCTGCTGACGCTGCCCGGTCACGGACATTACTGGTTCGCGTTGACCAGACCGGGGGAATTCACCCCCTAGCCCCATCCGACAGACGGGGGGAGAGTAGAAGTGGCGCTCATGGGCCGTCCACGGCCGGCTGGCCGGGGCACGGAGCCACCAGGCCGGTGCGTCGCCGCCGGAGCGGGGGTCGCGGCACAGGCCTGCCGGCGGAATCTCCCAGGTCGCCGCGGTGTGTGCATGCAGTACGACCGATGAAAGGTAACTTTCGGGTTATTCGACGTTAGGTAGACCATGATGATCGTCGAGCGCTGGCCTCGGGAGGTCGAGGATGGGTGACCATCACGCCGAACTTGCCGACCTGCTGACCGACTGGCTGCCCCGCCAGCGCTGGTTCGCGGGCAAGGGTCGCAGCGGTGGCCGGGTACGCATCCGCCGCGACGTGAGCCTCGGCGATCCGCTGCGCCTGCTGCTCGTCGACGTCGACTACGACCAGGGCCCGCCGGACCACTACCAGGTCCCCGTGGTCCTTCGCGGCGACGCCCCGCACGGCCATGACGGCTTCCTCATCGGCGAGTGCGCCGGCGGACTGGTCTACGACGGGCTGCACGACCCCGACGGCGCCGCCGCCCTGCTGCGCTTCCTCGTCCGGGCGACGCGCCGCGACGACCTCGTGGCCGAGATCCGCGACACCGGCGGGGCCGGGGCCGACGGGGCACACGGCGCGCCCACCGAGAGCCGTACGCCGCTCACCGACGACCTGCCCGCGCATGCGGTCGGCGCCGAGCAGTCCAACACGTCGATCGTCTACGGCGACGCGTACATCCTCAAGGTCTTCCGCCGACTGTGGCCCGGGACCAACCCCGATCTCGAGGTCACCCGGACGCTCGCCGACGTCGGCAGCGTGCACGTGGCCACCCCGGTGGCCTGGCTGTCGGCGGATGTCGAGGGCCACCGGACCACCCTCGGCTTCCTGCAGGAGTACCTACGCTCCGGCACCGAGGGCTGGCGCCTCGCCCTGGCCAGCGTGCGCGACCTCTACGCCGAGGCCGACCTGCACGCCGACGAGGTCGGCGGGGACTTCTCCGCGGAGTCCGAGCGCCTCGGCGCCGCCACCGCCGAGGTCCACGCGGACCTCGCCCGGGCGCTGCCGACCCGGCCCCCCACCACCGATGACCTGCGCGCCCTGGTGGCCTACCTGCACGGGCGTCTCGACGCCGCCGTCGAGGCCGTCCCGGCGCTGCGCGGGTACGAGGCCGCCGCGCGCAAGACGTACGACGAGCTCACCGGCGCCGCGCCGGCGCTCGTCCACCCCCGCCCCTTCCAGCGGCTGCACGGCGACCTGCATCTCGGCCAGGTCCTGCGGGTCGATTCCGGCTGGGTGCTGTTCGACTTCGAGGGTGAACCGGCGCGGCCGGTCGCCGACCGGGTGGGGCTGGAGTCCCCGCTGCGCGACGTCGCCGGCATGCTGCGCTCGTTCGACTACGCGGCCCGCGCGATGCTGCTCGACCGGGCGGACGAGCCGGCCCTCGTCTACCGGGCGCAGGAGTGGGCGCAGCGCAACCGAGACGCCTTCTGCCGTGGCTACGGCGCCGCCGCCGGCCGGGACCCCTATGCCGACGAGGCGATCCTGCGTGCCTTCGAACTCGACAAGGCGGTCTACGAGGTGCTTTACGAGACGCGGCACCGGCCGGGCTGGACCGTGATCCCCCTCGCCTCGGTGGAACGGCTCACCCAGGGCACGCCCCCCGCCGCGTAGGCGACCACCCGGACCCGGCGGCCGCCCGGCAAGGCCCACGACCACGACCATCCATACGCGCGTGAGCACTCCGGCGCGCACAGCGACCATCCGACGCGCAGCGAGAGGCAGGGGTGTCCCCGTGAACAACGGCGACGTCGACAACGACACGATGCGAACGGGACGCCGCGGCGGGCCCGCCGCGGGCCGGCCGGATCGCGCCCCCGCCGCCGCGGGGCGCGTGAGCGGCGCCGCGGTCCGCGACCGGGAGGGACGGGTCGCCCTGGCCGACCGCACCCCCGGCCATGGCGCGGACCACGCTCCGGACCACACCGCCGCTCACGCCCCCGAACGCACCGGCGGCACCGCGGCCGAGACCACCACCGCCACGCCTGCGGACACCACCGGCACGGCCACCGGCGCCGCGGCCGAGCGGGCCCCCGAGCGCCCGTCCGCCCGCGCCTGCCCACCGCCGGCGACCGATCTGCCCTCCGCCGACCTGGAGCGGCTCGTCGCCGGGACCCACCACGACCCGCACGCGCTGCTCGGCGCGCACCCGAGCGGCGACTGGACGATCGTGCGGGTGCTGCACCCGGACGCACGCGCGGTGACGGTGCTCGTCGGCGACGAGCGTTATCCCGCCGCCCGGCTGCACTCCGGCGGGGTGTTCGCCGCGGCGCTGCCCGGCCACCTGCCCGACTACCGCGTCGAGGTGACCTACCCGCACACCACGGCCGTCGTCGACGACCCGTACCGGCACCTGCCGACCGTCGGCGAGATCGACCGTCATCTGATCAGCGAGGGCCGCCACGAGGACCTGTGGAAGGTGCTCGGCGCGCACGTGCGGGACCTCGCCACGCCCGGCGGCGCCGTCATCACCGGGGTGAGCTTCGCCGTGTGGGCACCGTCCGCGCGGGGGGTGCGCCTGGTCGGCGACTTCGACTTCTGGGACGGCCGGGCGTTCCCGATGCGTTCGCTGGGCGGCTGCGGCGTGTGGGAGCTGTTCGTCCCGGGCGCCGGGGTCGGCCTGCGCTACAAGTACGAGATCCTCGGCTTCGACGGGGTCTGGCGGCAGAAGGCCGACCCGATGGCGTTTCGCACCGAGGTCCCGCCGGCCACCGCGAGCGTCGTGACCCGTTCGGACCACACCTGGGCGGACGGCGACTGGCTGGAGCGGCGCCGGCGGACCGCCTGGCACGCCGAGCCGGTGAGCGTCTACGAGGTCCACCTGGGCTCCTGGCGGCGCGGCCTGTCCTACCTCGAGCTCGCCACCCAGCTGACCGAGTACGTGCTGGACAACGGCTTCACCCACGTGGAGATGCTGCCCGTCGCCGAGCACCCGTTCGGCGGCTCCTGGGGCTACCAGGTGTCGGCCTACTACGCGCCGACTGCCCGCTTCGGCAGCCCGGACGAGTTCCGCCACCTCGTCGACACGCTGCACGGCGCCGGTATCGGCGTGATCGTCGACTGGGTGCCGGCGCACTTCCCCCGGGACTCCTGGGCGCTGGGCCGCTTCGACGGCACGCCGCTCTACGAGCACCCCGACCCGCGCCGCGGCGAGCAGCCCGACTGGGGGACGTACGTCTTCGACGTCGGCCGTCCCGAGGTGCGCAACTTCCTGGTCGCCAACGCGCTGTACTGGTTCGAGGAGTTCCACGTCGACGGGCTGCGGGTCGACGCCGTCGCGTCGATGCTCTACCTGGACTACTCCCGCCCGGACGGCGCCTGGCTGCCGAACGAGCACGGCGGCCGGGAGAACCTGGAGGCGGTGGCGTTCCTGCAGGAGACCAACGCGACCGTCTACCGCCGTTTCCCCGGCGCGATGATGATCGCGGAGGAGTCGACGGCCTGGCCCGGCGTCACCCGCCCGACCCATCTCGGCGGCCTCGGCTTCGGCTTCAAGTGGAACATGGGCTGGATGCACGACACGCTGGACTACACCTCCCACCAGCCGGTGCACCGCAGCTTCCATCACCACCAGATGACGTTCTCGATGGTCTACGCCTACTCGGAGAACTTCGTCCTGCCGTTCAGCCACGACGAGGTCGTCCACGGCAAGGGCTCGATGCTGCGCCGGATGCCCGGCGACCGCTGGGAGCAGCTGGCGGGCCTGCGGGCGCTCTACGCCTACATGTGGTCCCATCCGGGCAAGAAGCTGCTGTTCATGGGTAGCGAGTTCGCCCAGGACAACGAGTGGAACGAGGCCGCGTCGCTGGACTGGCCGCTGCTCGGCGAGCCGGGCCACCACGGGATCGCGCTGCTGGTGCGTGACCTCAACGAGCTGTACCGCTCGTCGCCGGCGCTGTACCGGCGCGACGTCGAACCGACCGGCTTCTCCTGGATCGACGCCAACGACACCGGCAACAACGTCTTCTCGTTCCTGCGCTGGTCCGGGGACGACGCCGCGGCGGACCACGGGGTTCTTGCCTGTGTCACGAACTTCGCCGGCGTCACCCACCACGACTACCGCGTCGGCCTGCCCTTCCCCGGCCGTTGGACCGAGGTGCTCAACACCGACGGCAGCCGGTATGGCGGCGGGAACGTCGGCAACTTCGGCGCGGTGCACGCCACCGACCAGCCACACCACGGGCTGCCCGCATCGGCCAGTGTGACACTGCCCACACTCGGCGCGATCTGGTTCCGCTACGAACCCGAGCCCGAGGCCGGGGCCTCCTGACGGGCCGCGCCGACCCCGGGGCCCGCTCGTCGCGACCGCCCCGCACTCGGGGTGCCGAGGGTCGGTGACGGTCCCGTCACGCGGTACCGTCGCTGGCCCTCGGCACCCCGCGCGGTCGGCCCCCGCGGCCGTCACGGGCGCGGGAACTCGGCGTGGGCGCGCGGCCGGCTCAGAACAGGGCGGCGGCCAGCGAGCGGCGGGCGGGCGGGACGGCCGGATCGGCGTCGCCCAGCGCCTGGAACAGGTCCACCAGGTGGGCGCGGGCCTTCTCCCGCTCCTCGCCGGACGTGCGGCGCACGACCGCGACGAGACCGGCCAGCGCCCCGGCCGTGTCCCCCTGCGCGATGCCGAGGTCGGCCGCGGCGATGGCGGCGTCGACGTCGGCCGGATCGGCCTCGAGCCGAGCCCGGATCTCCGCCGGGTCGTGGTCGCGCACCCGGCGCAGCAGCTCGGCGCGGGCGAGGCCGGTGACGGCCTCCGGATCCCCCGGCGCCTCGGCGAGGAGGACCCGATAGGACTCGATCGCCGTGTCGATGTCACCGCGGGCCAGCGCCGACTCGGCGGTCGCCAGGTGCGGGTCCCGCGCCTCGCCGCCCGCCGCGGCCGCGCCCGGCATCCCGCCGGTGGCCTCG
>NZ_FZMO01000255.1 GCF_900197875.1 Frankia canadensis
CGGCCCGCCGCCCGAGGCGGGTTGACGGCGTCCACGACCCGGTCGAACGGCAGGTCCTGGTGGTCGAAGGCGGCGAGGTCGCTCGCGCGGACCCGGCCGAGCAGCTCGCCGAACGACGGGTCACCCGTCAGGTCGGTGCGCAGGACCAGCGTGTTGAGGAAGAAGCCGACCAGATCGTCGAGGCTGTCGTCGACTCGGCCGGAGATCGGGCTGCCGATCGGGATGTCGTCGCCGGCGCCGAGCCGGTGCAGCAGGGTCGCGACGGCCGCCCGCAGCACCATGAAGAAGCTGGCGTCGTGCGCCCGCCCGACGGCGCGCAGCGCGCTGACGAGGTTGGCGTCGACGGCGAGCTCCACGGCGCCGCCGGCGTGGGTCGGCTCGGCCGGGCGGGGCCGGTCGGTCGGCAGGGTGAGCTCGGCGGGCAGTCCGGCGAGCGCGTGGCGCCAGAACGCGCGCGAGCGGGCGGCGGGGCTCGCCGGGTCGGCCTCGGCACCGAGCAGCTCCCGCTGCCACAGCGTGTAGTCGACGTACTGGACGGGCAGCGGCGCCCAGTCCGGCGTGGTACCCGCCGCCCGCGCCCGGTAGGCGATCGTCAGGTCGCGCGACAGCGGCCGGTCGGAGCCCTCGTCGGCGGCGATGTGGTGCACAAGCAGCTGGACGATGTGCAGCCGCGGCGAGCACCGCACGACGCTGACCCGCAGCGGCACCTCGGCGGCGAGGTCGAACGGGTACGCCGCCGCCCGCGACAGCAGCTCCGCCAGCCGCGGGTCCCGCGGCGGCGGCCCCGCCGGCATGCCGTCCGTCGGCGTCCAGGTGATGACGTCGAAGGGGATCTTCACGTCCGCCGCGTCGAGGACGCGCTGCACCGCGTCGCCGTCGGAGGTGGCGCCAGCGGCTCCGGTGGCGGCGGGGTAGACGGTGCGCAGCGCCTCGTGGCGGGCGACGACGTCGTGCACCGCGGCACGCAGCGCGGCCAGGTCCAGCGGGCCGGTCAGGCGCCAGGTGACCGGAATGTTGTAGGTGGGGCTGGGACCCTCCAGCTGCCCCAGCACCCACAGCCGCCGCTGGGCGTACGACAGCGGCGGGTCCTGCGGGCGGATCACCGGGCGCACCGGCGGACGCGCCGCGGCGGCGGTGTCCATCCGCCAGGCGAGGCCGGCGACCGTCGGCGCCTCGAAGACCGCGCGGGGCGTGATCTCCACCCCGAACGTCGACCGGATCGCCGCGCACAGCCGCATGACCAGCAGCGAGTGGCCGCCAAGGGCGAAGAAGTCGTCGTCGCGGCCGACCCGCGCCACCCCGAGCGCGGCGGCGAACCGCTCGGCGAGCAGTTCCTCGCGGGTGTCGCGGGGACGCCCGCCGGCGACCGGCGCGGGCCCGGCCGGTTCGGGCAGCGCCGACCGGTCGAGCTTGCCGTTGACGGTGCGCGGCAGCCGCGCCAGCGCCACGATCGCCTGCGGCACCATGTACGCCGGCAGCACCCGGGCCAGGGACGCCCGCGAGGCAGCCACCAGCTCGTCGCCGCCGGGAACCGCGGCAACACCGGGAACCGCGGCACCGGCGGGGCCGTCCGTCGTGGTCGCGTCGGCGCCGTTCGGCACCACGTAGGCGACGAGCTGCAGCGCCGCCGGAGCGTCCGGCCGGAACCAGATCGCTGCCTGGCCGACACCGGGAACCGCCGCCAGTGCCCGCTCGATCTCGCCGAGCTCGACGCGGAAGCCGCGCAGCTTGACCTGGTCGTCCGACCGGCCGGCGAAGGCCAGCGAGCCGTCGGGACGGCGCCGCGCCAGGTCACCGGTGCGGTACATCCGTTCCCCCGGCGCGCCGAACGGGTCGGCGACGAAGCGGGACGCTGTCAGCGCCCCCCGGCCGAGGTACCCGCGGGCAAGGCCGGGTCCGGCGAGGTACAGCTCGCCCGGCACCCCGTCGGCGACGGGCGAGAGCCCCGCGTCCAGCAGGTAGGCACGGGTGTTGGCGATCGGCGCCGCCCAGCCGTCGCCGTGCCAGCCGTAGGCGTCGACGGAGTACTCGGTCGGCCCGTACAGGTCGTGCGTGACCGTCCCGGGTAGCGCGCGCAGGCGTTCCCACAGCGCCGGCGGGGTGGCCTCACCGCCGACGAGCAGCACGGCGGGCCGGTGGCCGTCGGCGCGCAGCAGCCCGTCGGACATCAGCTCCCGCAGGTAGGTCGGGGTCAGGTCGAGCACGTCGAGGCGGGCCCGTTCGACGTGCCGGACGAGGGCGGCCGCGTCGCGGGCGGTCGCCTCGTCGACGACGTGCACCTCGTGCCCGGCGAGCAGCCACAGCAGTGGCTCCCAGGAACCGTCGAAGCTGAACGACGCCGCGTGCAGCACGCGCAGCGGCCCGCCGCCGTCGCCGGCGGCCCGCTCGGCCGGGGCGATGAGGTCGACGGCGTGCGAGGCGAACAGGTTGACCAGGCCGCGGTGCGTGCCGACGACGGCCTTGGGCCGGCCCGTCGACCCCGACGTGTAGATCACGCTGGCCGCGCCCGCCGGATCCGGGCGCCGCCGCGCCTCCCGGCCGGTGGCAGTCGCGCGGTGCTGGTCGTCGAGGTGCTGGTCGTCGAGGTGCTGGTCGTCGAACTGCGCGTCGTCGAGGTGCAGGACGGTGGCGGCGCCGGTGGACGGCAGGCGGGAGGCAAGCGCCCGGGTGGTGACGACGACGGCCGGGGCCGCGTCCGCGAGCAGGAACGCGAGCCGGTCCGCCGGCTGCTCGGTGTCGAGGGGCAGGTAGCCGGCGCCCGCGGCCAGCACGCCGAAGATCGCCGGGACCATGAGCGCGCGCGGCAGGGCGAGCGCGACGAGCGCCTCCGGCCCGGCGCCGTGCCGGGCGAGCAGGTCGGCGACGCGTCCGACCTGACCGGCGAGGTCGCCGAAGCTGGTGCGCCCGCCGGCGGTCACCAGTGCCACCCGGTCGGGATGGGTGGCCACCGCACGGTCGAACAGGTCCACGACGGTGGTCGGGGCGCTGCCGGGCAGGGCGCGGGCCGGGCCGGCGGCGAGGCGCAGGGCGGCGGCGCGTTCGGCGTCGTCGGCCAGGGCGAGGCGGCTGACCGGGCGGTCGGGGTCGCGGACGATCGCGGCCAGCAGGCGGACGAGCCGGTCGGCGAGGCGCTCGCCGCCGGCCGGATCGATCACGTCGGTGGCGAACTCGACCAGCGCGGTGATCTCGCCGGTCGCCGCCCGGTCGACGAACGTCACATCCAGGTCGAACTTGGCCGCGCCGACCTCGGGGGTGATCCAGCTGACCGGCGCGCCGAACAGCTCCCGGTCGTCACCGGCCAGGTGGTGGTAGCCGGCCATCACCTGGAACAGCGGGTTGACGCCGGCGCTGCGCCGGCCGCGCCGCGCCGCCACGACGTCCTCGAACGGCAGGTCCTGATGGTCGAACGCGGCCAGGTCGGTCTCGCGGGTACGGCGCAGCAGGTCGCGGAACGTCGGGTCGTCCCCGAAGTCCGAGCGGATGACCAGCGTGTTCACGAAGAAGCCGACGAGCGCGTCGAGTGCGGGGTCGGTGCGCCCGGCGACCGGCACGCCGATCGGGATGTCGTCGCCGGAACCGAGCCGGTGCAGCAGCGTCGCGATACCCGCGTGGGCGAGCATCGACATGCTCGTCGACGTCGCCGCGCACAGTGCCCGCAGGCCGCTCGCGACCTCGGCGGGCAGCACCCGCGTGGCGCGGCCGCTCGCGCCGTCGCGCACCGGCGGGCGCGGCCGGTCCAGCGGCAGCGGGATCTCCGCCGGCGTGCCGCGCAGCGCGTCGAGCCAGAAGGCGAGCTGGCGGGCGGCCACGCTGTCCGGATCGGCCGGGTCGCCGAGCAGGTCACGCTGCCACAGGGTGTAGTCGGCGTACTGGACGGGCAGCGGCGCGAACGCGGGGGCGCCACCGGCGCGACGCGCGCTGTAGGCGGCGTCGAGGTCGAGCAGGAACGGCCGGTCGGACCACTCGTCGGTGGCGATGTGATGCAGGACGACGAGCAGCACGTCGGTGTCCGGGCCGCGCAGCACGCGCAGGCGCAGCGGCGGTTCGGCGGTCAGGTCGAACGGCCGCGCCGACAGCGCGCTGATCCGCGCGTCGATCTCACCGGGCGGGCACGGCTCGACGTCGACGGGGACGCGCCCGGCGGCGTCGGCGGGGTCGAGGACGCGCTGGTGGGGCAGCCCGGCGTCGTCGCCGATGACGGTGCGCAGCACCTCGTGCCGGTCGAGCACGTCGGCGACGGCGGCCCGCAGCGCCGTCGCGTCGAGCGGGCCGTGCAGGCGCAGCGCCAGCGGGTAGTTGTAGGCGTCGGTGCCGCCGACGAGCCGGTCGACGAGCCACAGTCGCCGCTGTGCCGGGGACAGCGGGATCCGGTCGGGCCGGGCCGCCGGGCGCAGGGCCGGGCGCTGGCTGTCGGTGTGCTCGGCGAGCCTCGCGGCCAGTGCCTCGACGGTCGGCGCGTCGAACAGGTCGCGGATGGCGAGGTCGACGCCGAACGCGGCCCGCGCCCGGCTGACGACACGGGTGGCGAGCAGGGAGTGGCCGCCGAGGGCGAAGAAGTCGTCGTCGGCGCCGACGGTGGGCAGGCCGAGGACGTCGGCGAACAGCTCGGCGAGGGTCTGCTCCACCGGGGTGGCGGGCGGGCGCCCGGAGCTCGCCGCCCCCGGATCGGCGGCCGGCAGCGCGGTGACGTCGAGCTTGCCGTTGGCGTTGCGGGGCAGCGCGGCCAGCGGGACGAACGCCGCCGGCACCGCGTAGTCCGGCAGCACGGCCGCGAGATCGGCGCGCAGCCGACCGACCAGCGCCCCCGCGGCCCGCGCGGCCATCGGGTCGTTCGTGCGCGCCGGCCCGTCCCGGCCTTCGCCGGACGCGACCGGGCGCAGGAAGGGCAGGGCGGCGGCACCCGTCGCCCCCGCGGCCCGCACGAGGACCGCGTCGAGCAGGCCCGGCTCGTCGGTGCGCGGGGCGAGCGCGGCCTCGTAGCCGAGGGTGTCGGCGAGGGCGTGGACGTCGTCGGGGTCGACGGCGGCGGCCTCGGCGGCCGGCCCGCCGGTGGTGTCACCGCCCGCCGCGCTCGCCGCGAGTTCGGCGGCGACGCGCGCGTCGGGAATGCCGCGCAGGCGCACCCACGCCGGCCGCCGCTCGGCGACGAGCACGCCGAACGCGTCGAGCCGGGGCACGTCCGCTCCCCAGGTCAGCTCCATCTCGTCGGTCCCGTCGTCGGGGGCGGGCGCGTCGTCGGAGGCGGGAAGGGCAGGGCGGCGGCACCCGTCGCCCCCGCGGCCCGCACGAGGACCGCGTC
>NZ_FZMO01000170.1 GCF_900197875.1 Frankia canadensis
AACCCCGTGAAACCCCAGATAGCAGCTTGATCAACTTAGCGGAAGTGGCATTGAGGCTAGCCGTCTGCAATCCATCTACGAGGCTGTGGCTCACGGCCGAGTAGCCCAGCTCCCCAACCTTGTCGTCGAGATCGACTCGGACGACGAGGACCTGCCGCTTCCCGAAGGCATGATCTCAGAAGCGCTCCGCCAGCAGATCGGGCTGTACACGATGTACAACACCGGCGGTGGAACATTCCGAATCCGCCAGCACCTCGAGCCAGCACCGCAGACTCCGGACCCAGGCGATCTCCAAGCATTGCTCGAGTATTTCTTCAGTCAGGATGAGGACGACCTAAAAGAGTATAGGCAGGCACTTAGTGCCTAACCTGCTTGCCAAACTAGTGCGAGACGGTAGTGCTCCCGCCATTTAATGGCGAGGGCGGTAGGGAGGCGACAGCCGTATCGCGATCACGGTCTATGATGGTCGGGCCCCTTGAGAATCAGATCCTTGAGAATCAGACACCTGAACCCCCGATCCGGCTGCGACCTCACACCTTCATTGGTCACCCTGCAGCAGCGGATCCGCCGGCACTGGCTCAGGTGACGCGTCACGGAAGAAGGCCGGGCGGCTCGGCCGCGGGCAGGGAGATGGGCCTGCTGCGGCATCAGGTGGCCGGTGGTTCGGCCCGGCGGGTGTCTGCGGGTTCTGCGAGGCACTGAGCGCCCCCTCGACGATGATCTTGAGGCTGTCGGGGGCGTAGATGGTGGTGAGGGCGGCGAGGGTGATGAGGGTTTCGGTGCCGTCGAGGGTGATCCAGGGGTGGTCGGCGAGGACGCGGCGCAGGGTGTGTGGGGATTGGGTGACGGCGGCGGAGAGGGCGCATCGCATATGCAGGTCATCACACGCCGAGTCGGGCTGTGTTGCCATCTCGTCCGAGATGCCGAGAAGGGCGCGAAGACCATCATCGTCGGCAAGCGGCATCGAGAACCGATCGGGACCTGGACGCTCTATCGTGACCGCGAGCCGATCGGTGAGGTGACCGTTGTCGGATGCGTGCGGCGCCGGGGTGCGGGCGCGGTGCTCTCGCTGGCCGAGCCACTGGCGGTCGATCTGAAGTGCGGGATGGAGCTGGGTGACCGCCTGCTCTCCCGCCGCCGGCTCCATGATCTCAGGCATTCGTCAGCGTCGATCCAGCTCGCTGAAGGCGTCGCGATCGAGTTGGTGTCCAAGCGGCTGGGCCACGCCTCCCCGGCGATCACCGGTCGGCTGTACGCACACCTGCTGCGCTCGGCTGGGCAGGCGGCAGCGAGGACGGTCGCGGACGCCGTCCCACGGCGTGCGGTGCGTCCGCGTGCCCACTCCGTGCCCACAAGGATCATGGAGGGAAAATCGGGTCAGTCGGAAACACCAACCTTGCAGGTGGGCGGGCTGAATCTGAGTGGGCCGTCAGGGACTCGAACCCTGAACGCACCGGTTAAAAGCCGGCTGCTCTGCCAATTGAGCTAACGGCCCGCAGGGGGGATCGTACTCGCCCCCGGTGGTCACGGACCGGTGCCGGGGGCGAACGTGGGGTGCAAGCGTAGTCGATGTGACGTGCACCATAGTGCAGGGGGCGGTACGTTGCGTTGATGATGATCTGCGGCCGGTGCGACGAGGAGTCCAGGTGAGCGAGACCGATGGCGGAGCGGGCACCGGGCGGACGATCGTGTTCATCCACGGGTTGTGGCTGACGTCGGCGAGCTGGCAGCCGTGGATCGACCGGTTCGCCGCACGTGGGCATCGGGGAATAGCACCGGAATGGCCGGGGATGGACCGGCCGCTCGACGAGCTGCGGGCCGCGCCGCGCGCCGAGAGCCGCGTCGGCATCACCGAGGTGACGGACAGCTACGCCGCGGTGATCGCGAGCCTGCCGGAGGCGCCGATCCTGATCGGGCACTCGTTCGGCGGGCTGATCGTGCAGATGCTGCTCGACCGGGGGGTGGGGGAGGCGGGCATCGCGCTGTCACCCGCGCCGGTCAGGGGTGTTCTGCGGCTGCCACCGGCCACGCTGCGGACGTCCTCGCCGGTGCTGTCGAAGCCGGCGACCCGTCATCAGCTGGTCGGGCTGACCAAGGCCCAGTGGTTCTACTCATTCGGCAACACGCTGACCCGCGCCGAGTCGGACGAACTTCACGCGCGGCTGCACGCGCCGACACCGGGCCGACCGCTGTGGCAGGCCGCGTTCGCGAACCTCAACCCGAAGGCGGTGAGCCGTGTCGATTTCGGCAAGGTCGACCGCGCCCCGCTGCTGATCATCGGCGCCGACGCCGACCACACCGTGCCCGCTTCCGTCAGCCGGGAGGCGTACCAGCGGCAGCGGAGGTCCGGGGCGATCACCGCGTACCACGAGTCTCCGGGCCGCCCGCATCTGACGGCCGTCGTCCCTGGCTGGGAGGCCGTCGCCGACTTCGCCCTCGACTGGGCACTCGCCCCCCGTTCCGGCGAGATCTGACACCGGTTGGGCGCAAGGCCCGCCAGAGACCGACGGACGGTCGGCCTGGGAAGGCCGTAAGGCCGTGAGACCTCAGGCCGGCAAGCCGTCAGGGCGGGAGGACGGTCAGGCCGGGGAGAAGTGCACGGGCAGGGCGGACAGGCCGCGGATCCACGGTGACGGGCGCCAGACCAGCGCGTCGGGGGAGACGGCCAGCGTCGCGTCCGGGAGCCGGTCGAGCAGCACTTCGACGGCGGTCCGGGCGATCGTCTCGCCGATCTCCTGCGCGGGGTACGGGCAGCGGTGCTCGCCGTGGCCGAACGCCATGTGCGCGTGGTTGCCGCCGGGGCCCTCGAAGGAGTCGGGGCGGACCTGGGGGTCGTTGTTCGCCGCGGTGAAGCTGAGCACGAGCAGGTCACCGGCCTGGACGTGCTGGCCGGCGAGCTGGGTGGAGCGCACCGCCCAGCGGCCGGCGATGTTCTGCAGTGGGGCGTCCTCCCACAGCACCTCGTTGAGCGCCTGGCCGACGCTGCGCCGTCCGCCGGACAGGGTGATGGCGAAGCGGGTGTCGGTGAGCATGAGGCGCAGGGTGTTGCCGATCCAGTCGGTTGTCGGCTGCTGGCCGTACCCGACGATCGCCAGCAGGTCCCAGTGCGCCTCCTCGTCGGTCAGCTTGCCCGGATGGGCGAGCAGCGCCGACGGGATGTCCGGCGCGGGGTTGTCCTTGCGCGCCGCGAGCGCCTCGCCGATCATCGTCGCGAACCGGACCTGCGCCTCGACCGCCTCGGGACCGGCGGCGTTCGCCGAGGTGTTGAGGGTGCGCAGCAGATCCGGCAGTACGGACTCGGCCACCCCCGCCATCCGGCCGATGACGAGGATCGGCAACGCCTGGGCGTAGTCGGCGACGAGGTCCGCCTCGCCTCGCCCCGCGAAGCCGTCGATCAGCTGGTCGCAGACCCGCTCGCACAGCATCCGCAGCTCGAACAGGTCCACCTCGCCGAGCACGTCGTTGACGATGGTCGAGCGCCGCTCGTAGGCGGAGCCCTCCAGATGCGCCAGGTAGGGCTGTGGCTGGACGAGGGTGCGCAGCGGCCAGTCCGCCGGAACCTGGTCCCACAGGCGCCAGCGGCTCGGGTCGCGGCCGAACAGCTCCGGATTGCTGGTGACGTAGTGCAGTTCGCGGTAGCCGAGGACAAGCCAGGCGGGCAGGTCGCCGTCGAGCAGGATCGGCGCGACCGGACCGTGCGCCCGGCGCATCTCCCGGAACACCTGGGCGGGGTTGCGCTGGAAGCGCGGGCCGTACAGCCGGATGGCGGCGGGACGCGCCGCGGCGTCGGCCGTCGCCGAACCGGCCGTCGCCGAGCCTGCGGTCCCGGCCGCGGCCCAGGGGCCGACACGATCGTGATGCGGATGGGTCACGGCGACGTCTCCTGGGCGGTGGACAGGGTGTACAGGTGGTTGACCAGCGAGATGAGCACCGACTTGCTGGACGAGCGCTGCCGGGCGTCGCAGTCGACGAGCGGAATGTCGTCCGACAACGACAGGGCGTCGCGCAGCTGCGGCAGCGTGTGCTCCGGCTCGCCGAAATTGTTGCGGGCCACGATGAACGGCATCCCGTGGTGCTCCAGCCGGTCGATCGCGTACCACGAGTCGGCGACGCGCCGGGTGTCGACGAGGACGACCGCGCCCAACGTCCCCGCGAACAGCCGATCCCACAGGAACCAGAACCGTTCCTGCCCAGGGGCGCCGAACAGGTAGAGCACCATCCGCTCGTTGAGGGTGATCCGGCCGAAGTCGAACGCGACCGTGGTGGTGTTCTTCTCCCGCACGCCGCCGGTGTCGTCGATGCCGATGCCGGCGCCGGTCATCGTCTCCTCGGTGCTCAGCGGCCGGATCTCGCTGACCGCGCGGACCATCGTCGTCTTGCCGACGCCGAAGCCGCCGACGATCACGATCTTCAGCGCGTCGGTGATGCTGTCGGCGAGGGGCAGGCTCGCGCGTGGCGGAGCCGGGCTGAGGAGCTGTCCGCCGCCGAGCTGTCCGCCGGCGAGCTCAGAGCTTCTTGAGTCCAACGAGCACCTGCTTCAGGATCTCCGGACGGGGCAGTGGGGTCTTGACGGCGGCGCTGGAGGGATGACGTGCCGACACGCGGCCGGTGTCGTGCAGGTCGCAGAGCAGGATCTTCACGACGCTCACCGGCAGCCGAAGCTCGGAGGCGATCTCCACGAGGGCCGTCGGGGTGCGGCACATCCGCAGGATCGCCGCCAGCTCCGACTGCATGCCCGGCGCCGGCTCGCTCTCACTGACGATCAGGGTCACCAGGTCGAAGGCGTTCTCGTCGGCGCGGGACCGGCCGGCCGTGACGGTGTACAGCCGGTCCGGGTTCTCCCCGTCGATCGCCTCCCGGATCACGAGGCCGCGAATCCGGAGACAGCCGCGCGCGGCGGCGCGGAGAGATAGTCGCCGATCTGCTCCACCAACTCGTTCATGTTGTGCCCGATGACGCCGGCGTCCGCGTCGTCGGTGGCCACGACCGCGAGGTGCGCGCCCTCGCCGGCCTCGATGATGAACAGCAGCCCGCCGTGGAACTCGGTCATGGACTGCCGCACGCCGCCCGAGCCGTCACCGAACTCGATGGACGCGCCGTGCGCGAGGCTCTGGATCCCGGAGGCGATCGCGGCGAGCTGGTCCGCCTGGTCGATGCTGAGGCCGGAGCTGTGGCAGAGCTTGAGTCCGTCCTTGGAGAGGACCAGGGCATGACGGCTCCCCGGGGTGCGCTCCAGCAGGTTCTCCAGCAGCCAGTCGAGGTCGCGGGTTCTCGCGTTCATGAAAAGTCTCCGGCAGATGCGTAGGTGCTGGTCAGATGGTGCCGTTTCCCCAGATGCGCCTGCCCTCGGCCGGCGTCGCGGAGGTGTCGGTGGGACCTGCCGGGCCGGCGGGACCCGCCGGCGCCGTGGAGTCCCTCGGGTCGCCGGGGCCGGCGGCGTCACCACCGTGCCGGGGGCCGAACCAGGCCTGCCGCTCCGATTCGGCGTCGCCGTCGCGGGGGCGCGGCTGCAGCCCCGCCACCTGCGGCGGCAGTCCCGCCAGGCCCAGGTCCGCCACGCGCCGCGGCAGCGAACCGGGCCTGTCCGACGCCTCCCCGGTCGAAGCACCCTGTGCGTCGGTCGGCGTGGGCGGCTGGGCTGGTCCGCCGGGCGGTACGGGCACCGTGCGGACCTGCTCGGCCGACGTGTGCGCCGGATCCGTGTCGACGGACTGGGCGGTGTCCGCGCCGACTGGACGGCTGGTGTCGGTGCCGGCGGGGCGGCCGGTGTCCGCGTCGGACGGCCGGCCGGGGCGGGCGTCAGCCGGGCGGGTGGCCGCAGCGGGCGATGGCCCGGCAGGCGTTCCCACGGCAGGCGTTCCCACGGCAGGCGTTCCCACGGCGGGATCCTGCGGCCGGCCACCGCCGCGCGTCGCCCGCCGAAAGGCCCCGAACCGCGCGCCCGGGTCCGTGGCCGCCGGCGAGGTCGCTCGCGGCGCGCCCGAGCCCGCGCTGCCCGGCCGCGCCAGGCCCGGCCGGGTGGCGCCGGCGGCGGGCGCCCGGCTCGCCGCGTTCGCCATCGTCTCCCCACGGCGGCGCTTCGGCAGCGCCCCACCGCCTCCCGGCAGCCCGCCGGCGTCCGGCGTCCACTCGGTGCCGGGCAGCCCGCCGGCGCTCGCAAGCCGCTCGGAGCGGGGCGGCCCATCGCCGCCCGGTACCCCGCCGACTCCCGGCGTCAGACCGCCGGGCGTCACCGCGTCACGTGACGGAAGCCCGTTGAGGTGCGGCGCCGCGCCCTCACCCGGCGCCGCGCCGGGCCGGGCCGACCTGGCGGCCGCGGTGTGGGGGAGGGGTATCGGGCCGGTCGTGGCCGCGGTCGGCGTGGGACCGGTCGGTGCGCCGGTCGTCGCCGCGGCGCCGTCCGGACCGCTCTCGGGCGCACCGCTGGCCGCCACCATGTCGACGGCGGCCAGCCGGATGGTTCCCTCCGTGCTGGTGCCCGCGTCGGCCGTGTCGGCGTCCGCGGGTATGGGGGTGGTGACGCCGGGCCGGGCCACCGCGAGCAGACGGCGGGGAACCAGCACGACGACGCCCGTGCCGCCGCGGGAGGACGGGCGGAACGACACGGTCAGCCCGTGCTTGCGGGCCAGGACGCCGACGACCGCGAGGCCCAGCCGGGTGCCGGACAGCGTCGTGAGGTCCAGCGGCTGGGCGGAGACGGCGCGCTCGGCGCGGCGCAGCGCCGCCGGTCCCATCACCAGACCGCCGTCCTCGATGGTCACGACGATGCCCGCCTGCACCTCCTCCACGTAGACGTGGACCTCCTCGGAGGGCGGCGAGAAGCTGGTGGCGTTGTCCATCAGTTCGGCGAGGGCGTGCATGACGCCTTCCGCGGCGTAGCCGGCGACGGCGACCGTGCTCGTCGAGTGCAGCCGGACGCGTTGGTAGGCGCTGATCCGCCCGACCGCGCCGCGCAGGATGCTCTCCATCACGATCGGCTTGGTCCAGCGTCGGCCGGTGCGGGCACCGGTCAGCACGGCGATGCTGTCCGCCAGCCGGCCGGCCTGCGCGGTCGCGTGGTCGAGACGCAGCAGGTCGCCGAAGACGGCCTCGTCGTGGCGGTCCTCCATCTCCCGCAGGTCGGCGAGCATGCTGGTGGCGAGGGCCTGGACGCGGCCGGCGGCGTTGGCACAGGCCGACATCGCCGCCGCGCGCATCCGCTCGCCTCGCCCGATCTCCGTCGCCAGGGTGCGCAGGATGCGGTGATGCGCCTGCGCCGCCTGGCGGGCGATCTCGTCCATCTCCGGCTCGGCCGTCGCCGCCCCCAGGACGGCGCCGCCTTCCTGGCCGTTCGCGCTCGTCTGGCCGTTCGCGCTCGTCAGGCCGCCGGCCCCGGCGGAGGCCTGTTCCGCCTCCTCGATCTCGGCCAGCGCGACCTCGGGCGACGAGCCGTCACGCAGCCGCTTCACGATCGCCGGCAGGGTGTGCTCAGCCAGGTGGGCGGCCTGCGACTGCTGCGCCCGGGCCTGTGCGCGCACACCGTCGAGCCTGGTCTCCAGATCGGTGACCTGGGTGTGCAGTCGGCGCACCACGCGGCCCCGGGAGGTCGCCAGCGCCCCGGCGAGCGCCGTGACGACGGCGGCCGCGACCGCGGCCGCCACCACGGCCGGCCGGCTCGCCGCCGAGGTGGCGAGAGCCGCCCAGAGGCCGAGGCCGGCGACGACCAGCAGGGCGAGCAGCAGCAGGCCCGGCGTCCGATCGGACGAGGCCTGTGGGGTGCGACGGGGGCTCGAGGCATGTGTCGGCATGGGAATCCTCGTCAACGGAACGCGGCGAGCAGGCGGGCATCAGGCGACGCGGCGCTCGGCCGTGGGACGTGATCCTGCCGGGCGCCGTCACCGCGTCCCGGCAGGCCGCGGCGGAGGGCCGGAGGTGTGTACGTCATGGTTTTCGACCCCCCGGTCTCGCCTTCGTCGCCGTTCCCTGTGCGGCCGAGGTACCCGGATCGGCGCGGAGCCGGGCCGGATAACAACGGTGCGAATCAGCCTAGGCGGGGGTACTCGATCAATCGGAGTGGACGAGGTTGACTGATAGCGCGGATTGACTCCTAGTGGCCATGGTGATGGTCCGTTGTCCATTGATGGGTTTATGGGCGTTCCGGGGTCGTTGTGCGGTGGATAAAAGATCTTGTCCTGAGTGTTGCGACGATATGCATGACCGGCCTAAATGGCCCCCTGGTCATCACGTTCCACGGAAATTGGGTCGCATTGGTGATGGTTTGGCCGATTCTGGCCACGCGGTCCCGAGATGGCCATTTCCCGGATTGTCCGATTCGAGCCTGTGTGGGGATCGACGGCCACGGGCCATCTCGGCGCGTAGCGCCTTCCCGCGCGG
>NZ_FZMO01000185.1 GCF_900197875.1 Frankia canadensis
GAGCTGTGGCGGGGCCCCGCCGCGACCCGGGCCCGCCCCGCGGCGGCAACCGCCGCCATGACGACGGCCGCTGCCCGGCCGGCTCACCCAAGGGATGCCTCGTGCAGGTCAAGCTGGGTGGAGGCGGTCAGCCGCAGGCCGCGCACCTTCGTCGACACGCCGTGGACGACGGAGCCCTCGTAGAGCGGCACGGTGTCGGCGTGGTCGAGGATCCAGGTGACCGCGTTCGTGACGGCGGTGCGCCGGTCCGCCGGGTTGGTCGCGGCGGCCTGGGCGTCGAGGTAGCCGTCCAGTGGGCTGGGTGTCAGGTGCCACAGGTTCGCGCCCCGGGTGGAGAAGATGTTGCGCAGCACGTCCGGGTCGGCGCGGGTGACGGCGACGGCGGTGAGGTCGAACTGGCCGGCGCTCTGCCGCGCGACGTACTGGGCCGGCGGTACCGCGTCGAGCTGGAGGTCGACGCCGCGCTTGCGCAGCTGCGCCTGGACCGCCTCGTCCGCCGGCGGCATCGGGGCCGGGATCAGCCAGGTGAGCGAGAGCCGCCGGCCGCCGTTGGTCCGGATGCCGTCCGCGCCGGGGACCCAGCCGGCCTCGGTGAGCAGCCGGTCGGCCTGCGCGGGGTCGAAGCGCAGCTTGTCGGCCAGGTTCACGTAGTCGGGGGTGGTGGAGGCGAGGACGCTGGTCGCGGGCCGGTAGTTCGCGTTGAAGACGGTGGAGACCAGCGCGGCGCGGTCGACGCCGATCAGCAGCGCCCGGCGGACCTTCTCATCGGCGAGGATGCCGCGGTGGTTCAGCGACAGGGGCGGCACCAGCCCGGGCGCGGCGGCGAGCAACAGCCTGGCCGACCCGCCGTCGGTGAACTGGGCCTGGTCGCTGGGCTGGATGGCCTCACCGACGTCGGCCTGCCCGGACCGCAGCGCACCGGTGCGCGCGCCGTCCTCGGCGACGAAGGTGAAGGCCACCGTGTCGAGGTGGGCCTGGCCCTTGTTCACCGCCCGCGAGGACGGCCAGCCGTACCCGGCACGCTTCGTGATCGTGGCGGAGCGGTTCGGGGTGTAGTTCTTCAGCACGAACGGTCCCGACCCGATGATCTGGCCGCGGCAGCGCGCGGCCAGGGGCTTGCTCGCGGTGGCCACCGACAGGATGCCGAAGCCGGTCGTCGAGGTCGCCTGCAGGAACTGGGCGTTCGGCTGGGTGAAGCCGACGGTGACGTGGGTGGCGTCGGTGACCGTGGTGCCGGTGTAGCCCTTGATGTACGCCGGGGCGCCGTTGGGCGGGAGCTTGGACAGGCGGTCGAAGCTCGCCTTGACCGCCTGCCCGTCGACCGGGGTGCCGTCGCTGAAGGTCGCGCCGGAGCGCAGGGTGAAGGTGAACTTTCTGGCGTCGGGGCTGATGGTCCAGGACTGGGCGAGCCAGGGGACGATCGCGCCCGTCTTCGGGTCCTGGTCGGTCAGGGAGTCGACCAGGCCGCGGGTGATGTCCAGGGTCTGCAGCTGGCCGGTCTGCTGCGGGTCGAGGCAGCCGGGGTCGGCGTCGGCGGCGATCCGCAGGGTGCCACCGGGCTGGCCGGCGCCGGTGGCGTCACCGTCGGAGGAGCTGCCACAGGAGGTGAGCGCGAGCAGTGCGGCGACAGCGGCGACCGGCAGCACAGGGATGAGTCGGTGCCGACGTGCGGGCATTGAAGACCTCATTTTCGGTCGAAAAGGTGAAGAAATGCCCACAGCGCCCTGCCAGCGGACGATCTCGAGGGCCGGGCGACGGAGCAGCGGAGTGGTGGCGCTAGCTCGCCGTCCGACAGAGCGCCGCGCACAGTCGGCACAGGTCGACATGGCGGCGGGCGACGAGCGGGACGGGCCGCCGCAGAGGCATGACCACCACTCCCCCCGTCGCCGTGCGTCACTCCAGAGTGTGCCTACGGCGTATTAGTTAGTAGTGCCGACCTTTCGCGACACCCACAAGTTAGTCCGCTTCGCCCACCATCGTCAATCCCAATTATCCAGGTCGGGATGGGTGCGGCTCGGGCTCGGCCGGCCGCCGGGCCAACAGCCGCAACGCCCCGAGGGCGGTGGCCGCGCTCAGCCCGGCCGCGACCCGCAACGCGATGTGATACCCGTGTACGGTCGCGGTGGCGCCAGGGCCGTGGGTGTGGTTCGTGACGGTGGTCGCGACGGTCACCAGGATGGCCAGGCCGAGCGCGCCGCCGATCTGGCGGCCCATGTTGAGCAGCCCGGAGGCCAGGCCAGCCTCGGTCGGCGCGACCCCGCTGGTCGCGAGCACCGTGACCGGCAGGACGACGAGGCTCATCCCGACGCCGAGCACGATCGTCGGCCCCAGCACATGGGTGAGGTAGGCCGGGCTCGCGGGCAGCCAGGACAGCCAGACCAGCCCGGACGCGGTGCACAGCGAGCCGAGTACCAGCAGCGGCACGGGCCGCAGCAGCGGCATCAGTCGACGCGCGGCGAACGTGCCGACGACCAGTACGAGCGTCCACGGAACCAGCGACAGGCCGGTGCGCAGCGGACTGTAGCCGAGCAGCTGCTGCTGGTAGACGGACAGGAAGAAGATCGTCGAGGTCATCAGTGCGCCGAGCGCGGCCGTGATCAGGTTCGCCAGTCGCAGGTTGTGATGGCGGTAGATGCTCGGCGGGATCAACGGCTGCGCCACCCGCGTCTCGACCAGCACGAACACACCCAGCAGCACCGCCGTGCCGACGAGGGAGGCGACGACCTCCGCCGAGCCCCAGCCGCTCTGGGTCGCCCGCGAGATGCCGAACACCAGCGCGGCGACCGCGGCGGTGATGAGGACGGCGCCGGGAAGGTCGAGGCGCCGCTCCCGACTGGGCGCGGAGGTGGCGAGCAGTCGGACGGTGGCCAGGTAGAGCGCCAACCCGATAGGAACGTTGACGAACAGCACCCACCGCCAGCTCAGCCCGTCGGTGAGGACGCCGCCGAGGATCATCCCGGCGGCCCCGGCGCTGGACGCGGCCGCGCTCCAGACGCTCAGAGCCCTGGTGCGGTCCGCCGGTTCGTGGTGGCTGGCGGTGATCAGGCTGAGGCTCGCCGGGGCGAGCGCGGCCGCGCCGAGCCCCTGCACCGCCCGTGCGGCCAGCAGCGTCGCGCCGTTGCCCGCGAGGCCCCCGGCGAGGCTCGCGAGGCTGAACACGACCAGTCCGGCCTGGAACACCAGGCGCCGGCCGAGCAGGTCGCTCGCCCGGGCGGCCAGCAGCAGGAAGCCGCCGAAGGTCACCAGGTAGGCGGTGACCACCCACTGCTGCCCGGCGACCGAGAGGTCCAGCGCCCGGCGCATGTCCGGCAGCGCGACGTTCACGATCGTGGTGTCCAGCACCACCATGAACTGCGCGGTGCAGGCGATCGCGACCACCGCGCCCAGCGGCACCCCTGCTCGGCGCACCCCGTCACTCGCAGTGGCGGCCGGTGCCCCCACCGCGGCGGCGGCCGGCTCGGCGCTCATGAGGACTCTCCCGCCGGCTCGGCCGTTCGCGTCCTGACGCCTGTCCACATTTTGATACGCATCACATATAGTAGGTATCACAAACCATCGTCCATGGCCACACCGCCCGAGGGCGATAAGGTGGCCTTTCACGCGAGGAGAAGGTGGGATCCCACGGTGAGCGGCGTGTTCACGACACCGGTGGCCTTGGTACGGCTGTCCTACCTGGTCAATGCGATCTACGCGGATGTCTGTGCCACGCATGGCCTGTCCGTCCCGCAGGCCCAGCTGATGTGCGTACTGAAGGATTCGCCTCGCGGCATGGGTGAGATCAGCGCGATGCTGCGGCTGGACAAGTCGAGCGTCACCGGCCTGGTCGAGCGGGTGGAGCGGCGCGACTACCTTCGCCGCTCCATGTCGGCGACGGACCGCCGCGCCATCACCGTCAGCCTCACCCCCGCCGGCAAGGCCCTCACCGACACCTTCTACGAGGAGATCAGCCAGCGGCTGACCGACCTCGCCACCAGCATGCCCACCGACGACCGCGACCACCTGAACCGCATCGCCACCCACCTCGTCCTCACCGAGGACGTCCCCGCCGTCTTCGGCCCCGTCGCCTCGTAGCGGTCGCCTCGTAGCGCGCGTCGCAGCCGCGCCGGGCCGATCACGCTCTCCACCCTCGTGGACCGCGCACGCGCCCACGGCCGTGCGCGCTCCGCGGGCCGTCTCGCGCCCCTGGACGGCGGCGGCCCTCAGCCGGTGCTGGCCAGCGTGCCGGGAGTCGTGGGCTCGCCGAGCCAGGGGCGTAGGCCCGTCTCGAGCTTCGCTGCCGTCGGGGCGCTGGCTGCCCAGGCGGCGTAGCCATCGGGGCGGACGAGCAGGGCGAGGTCGGGATCGCCCCCGTCCGACCGGTGGGAGACGGTGAGGCGATCGGCCCAGTCGCCCGGGACGTCGAACGCGGTTCCCGGTGGGAGGATGAGGACGAATCCGCCACCGCGCAGCGCCTCGTAGAGCCGACCGACGTCCAGGGGGAGGTCGGGGACACGGCGGCCGGTGCGGCGGTGGGCGCCGCGCGGCGCGGGATAGGCGTAGCCGATGCCGGTGATCTCGCCGATCGCCGCGCGGCTCACCGCGGGCACGTGCCGCACGACGGCCTTGCGGACCGTGCGCAGCGCGACCTCGGCCGGGCCGCGGGCCATCGCGAGGCGCAGGTTGAGCCCGCTGCTGCGCAGCACCGCCCGGCCGACGGGGTGCCGCTCGTCGTGGTAGGTGTCCAGAAGGGCGTCGGGCGCCCAGCCGCGCGTGATGGCCGCCAGTTTCCAGCCGAGATTTACCGCGTCCTGCAGTCCGGTGTTCATGCCCTGGCCGCCGGCCGGCGAGTGCTGGTGCGCGGCGTCGCCGGCGAGCAGCACCCGGCCGACGCGGTAGCGTGGCACTTGGCGCTCGTCGCTGGAGTAGCGGCCGAGCCAGCGCGGGCTGTGCATGCCGTAGTCGTCGCCGAAGGCGCGCTCAATGATGGACCGTAGTTCCTCGAACTCGACCGGGGCGGTGTCGGGCACGTCGCGGCGGGACCGTTCCCAGCCGCCGAAGCGCCAGTATCCGTCGCCGAACGGCGCGAGGAAGCCGAACGCCTCCCCATCGCCGCGCACCTGCACGGCCAGGCGCGGCTCGGCGGTGACCAGCACGTCGGCGAGGACCACCGAGCTGATCACGGGCCGGCCGGGGAAGGGCAGCCCGATCGCGGCGCGCACGGTGCTGCGCACCCCGTCGGCGCCGACGAGGTAGTCGGCGCGCAGCGTCGAGGCCGTGGCGCCCTGGCGCAGTGACGCCGTGACGCCCTCGGCGTCCTGGGCGAGGCCGACGAGCTCGGTGCCGCGGCGGAATCGGACACCGTGCCGCTCGGCGCGCCGCAGCAGGAGCTTCTCCACCTCGTACTGCGGGGTGACCAGCAGCAGGGGATAGTGCGACGGCAGCCGGGTGATGTCGAACGGCACGGTGCCGAACAGCCGCAGCTCGCCGATCGCCTGCCCGGTGCCCACCAGCTCCTCGGCGAGGCCGCGGGCGTCCAGCAACTCGAGCGTGCGGGCGTGCACGCCGAAGGCTCTGGTCAGGTTGCTCTGGCTGGCCGGGCGCCGCTCGACGACGGTCACCGCCACCCCGGCCGCGGCGAGGTCACCGGCGAGCAGCAGGCCCGTCGGGCCCGCCCCGACCACCACGACGCTCGCCGACCCGGCCGGGCCCGCGGGCCCGGCCGCCGGCGCTGCTTCGCTGGTCATCGGAGATTCAGCAGTTCCAGGTAGGACTCGATGCGCATGGTCGTTCCCTTGATCTGGGAGGTCTGCTCGGCGCCGAGGACACCCACCGACGGGGCGTAGGAGGCGCCGGCGGCCGGCCCGAGGGGCAGCGAGATGCCCGGCGGGCCGGGCTCGTAGTCGACGAACGTGTCGCCGCCGCCGAGCAGGACGCGGATGTTCGTCGCGGCGACGCCGGCGTGCTGCTCGGCGGCCTTGGCCATCTTCGGCTCGGCGATATCGGTGATGTCACCGATGGCGAAGACATGGCGGTATCCCGGCAGGTGCAGGGCCGGGGTCACCCGCAGCTGGCCGCCTGGGGTGCGGTGGGCGGCGAGCTCGGGGGCGAGGTAGTCGGTGGTCGGCGTGACGCCGTAGCAGCGGAACCAGATGTCCGCGTCCACCCGCGCGCCGCCGGTGGTGGTGGCGGTGAAGGTCTTGGCGGTGCCCGGGTCGGAGGGCGGGGGCTCGCTCAGCGAGTCGCCGAGCAGCAGGGTGACGCCGAGGGCGACGAGCTGGGCGCGGACCTCGGCGCGCAGCTCGTCCGGCAGGCCGGTGCCGGCGAGCAGGTCGCCTGCCGGGTCGACGACCGTGACGGTCTTGTCCGGCCAGGCGGCGCTGATCTCGCCGGCGAGTTCCAGCCCGGCGGGCCCGGCGCCCAGCACGAGCACGTTCGCCGAGCCGGCCAGGGCCTCGTGGGTGGCCCGGATGCGGTCCCGGGCGAGGCGGCTGTCGTGCACGTCGACCTTGGCGGGGAACGGGTAGGTCGAACCGGTCGCGAGCAGGAGGTAGTCGGCCGCGATCCGGTCACCGGACGCGAGGGTGACGCCATGGGGGTCGACGCCGACGGCGCGGTCGCGCACCACCCGGCCGCGGGCGAGCAGCCGGTCGTACGGCAGGAACAGCCGCTCGAGCCAGCTCGGATCGACCAGGCCGCGCAGGGCGGCCACGTTGTGCACGAAGGTGTCGCGGGGCTCGACGAGGAGGACGTCGGCGACGTCGTCCAGGGCCTTCGCGGCGGTGATGCCGCCGTAACCGCCGCCGACGACTGCCACGGTGCTCATGCGACTCCCTGTTCTCGAGGCCCGGCCGTTCGCGTCAGCCTGGGCGTTCTAGTTAGGATTACCGATCTAGTTAGGATTACCGATAGTTGGTTTCCAAAACCAATCTAGCACAGGCGCGCCGGCGCTGGTGGGGACGGCGCCGGTGGGGACTGGGCGGCCGGGGACATCGTGGGCAGGTGCGCGAGGAAGCCGCCGTCCACCGGGAGGACCTGCCCCGTGACGAAGCCCGCCGCCGGCGACGCGAGGAACGCCACCACGGTGGCGACGTCCGCGGGGGTGCCCAGGCGCGGCACCAGGTTGTCGCGGCGGAACGCCTCCCGCACGAACGGGGGCATGTCGGCGTCGAGCGCCGGCGTCCGGATGAGGCCGGGCGCGACCGCGTTGCAGCGCACGCCGAACTCCCCGTAGGCCGCCGCGATGAAGCGGGTCAGCGCGATCAGGCCGCCCTTCGAGCTGCCGTAGGCGACCATGGCGCGATCTCCGGCCAGGCCCTGGCCGCTGGCGATGTTGATGATCGAACCGCCACCGCGGGAGATCATGACCGGCACGGCGTGCTTGCACAGCAGCATCGGCCCGCGCAGGTTCACCGCCATGACCTCGTCCCACAGCTCGACGGACATGGTCACGACGTCGCGGTCGCGGGGGATCGCCGACGTCAGCGCGGCGTTGTTGTCCAGCACGTCCAGGCCGCCGAAGGTGTCCACGGTGAACCGGACGAGGTCGCGCACGCTGTCCTCGTCGGCGACGTCGACCGGATGGGCCACCGCCGTCAGGCCGGCGGCGGACAGCTCGTGGGCGACCTTGTCGAGCGGCGCGGTCGGGACGTCGGCGATCACGACGTTCGCGCCGGCCCGCGCCAGCGCCGCCGCGGTCTCGGCCCCGATTCCGCCCGCACCCCCGGTCACCACCG